>NZ_PSWL01000029.1:0-51784 GCF_002932755.1 Rathayibacter sp. AY1B6 | reverse complement strand
GAACCCGGAAGCTAAGACTCTCAGCGCCGATGGTACTGCAGGGGGGACCCTGTGGGAGAGTAGGACACCGCCGGACACCATTCACGATGGCCACCCAGAAATGGGTGGCCATCGCTGTTTAACCGGTCGGTCTCTCCTCGAAGAGGACCAGGGTTCGAGAAGGACCAGGGCCGGCCGAAGCGACGATGACCGTCGTCGCCCGACTCCGGAACGAGGAGCAGCGATGCGTCAGGACGACCCGAGGCCGGAGACCCGACCGAGCCGCTCGAGCGGCGATTCCAGCGTTACGGAGGAGACAGGTCTGTCCGACGAGCTTCTCCGGATCGAGCAGACACCGCTGAGCGAGAGGGGAGCCGGGTACCTCCAGCTGCAGGAGCGGTTGCGCATCCGCCTCGAGAACGCGGATCACGACCGATGACCGACGACTCCCGTCTCGACTCGGCTCTGGCCGCGCGGGGAATCGCCCGCTCCCGCACCCATGCGGCTCGGATGATCGCCGACGGACTGGTGACAGTGGACGGCGTCCCTGCGCTGAAGCCCTCGATCCGAGTGCACGACGATCAGGACATCGCCGTCGCCGGACTCGACCACTACGTCAGCCGGGCGGCCCACAAGCTGCTCGCTGCCCTCGACACCTTCGTGACGGTGCGAGTCGCGGGCCGGAACGCTCTCGACGTCGGTGCGTCGACGGGCGGGTTCTCGCAGGTCCTGCTCGAGCGCGGCGCCGCGTCGGTGATCGCGCTCGACGTCGGGCACGCTCAGCTCGCCCCGCGGATCCGGTCCGACGATCGCGTTCACGTGGTGGAGGGGTTCAATGCGCGGGACCTCACCGCCGCCCGGCTCGCCGAGGCGGCCAAGACGGAGATCGTCCCGGACCTGGTCGTGTCCGACGTCTCCTTCATCTCCCTGCGGATGGTGCTGCCGCCGGTCGCCGCCTCCGTGGATCCGCTCGCCGACTTCGTGGTGCTGGTGAAGCCGCAGTTCGAGGTCGGCCGCCTGGGAGTGCGGGAGGGGATCGTCCGGGATCCGGAGCTGCGTCGCGAGGCGCTCTCGGACGTCCTCTGGTCTGCGTGGGACCTGGGGCTCGGCGTCGTCGGGCTGGCCGAGTCGCCACTCCCGGGTGGCGCTGGGAATCGCGAGTATCTGGCGCACCTCCACCGCGACCGCGGAACGATTCCGACAGAATGGAGGGACGCGGTCACCGCGCTCACCACCGGATGACGCGATCGTGTCCGCCGCTGTCGACCGACCAGAAGGACACACCCTCGATGCAGTCCCCTCGAGACGAGCGCAACATCCTCGTCGTCGCCCACACCGGACGGACGGACTCCCTCGATGCGGCGGTCCTCGTCGTCGAGCGCCTCCGGAACTCCGGCGCCCACCCCGTCCTCTGCGGCGACGACAAGGGCGACATCGTCGCGGTCGCTCCTGGTCTGAGCGATGTCGCCGTGCTCGGGTCCGACGTGCCGCTCGAGTCCATCGAGCTGGTGTTCGTGCTCGGCGGGGACGGGACCATCCTCCGGGCGGCGGAGATCGTCCGATCCGGGACGGCCCCGCTGCTCGGCGTGAACCTCGGTCACGTCGGGTTCCTCGCCGAGAGCGAGCGGGACGATCTCGACGACGCCGTCGCGCGCGCGCTCGACGGCGACTACGCGGTCGAGGAGCGGATGACCCTGCAGGTGCGCGTGAAGATCGACGAGGCCGTCGTCTACGAGACCTGGGCCCTCAACGAGGCCACCGTCGAGAAAGGCAGCCGCGAGCGCATGCTCGAGGTCATGGTCGGTGTCGACGGACGTCCGCTGTCGAGCTTCGGCTGCGACGGCATCGTCGTGTCCACTCCGACGGGCTCCACCGCGTACGCCTTCTCCGGGGGCGGCCCCGTCGTGTGGCCGACCGTCGAGGCGATGCTCCTCGTCCCGCTCAGCGCCCACGCGCTCTTCGCGCGGCCCCTCGTCGTGGGCCCTTCGTCGAGCCTCGCCGTCGAGGTCAAGGAGAGGACCGACGGCGTCGGCGTCCTCTGGGCCGACGGCCGGCGCGCCTACGAGCTGCCGCCGGGAGCGCGCGTCGTCTACCGGCGCTCGCCCGTGCCCGTGCGCTTCGCGCGCCTGCACGACGCACCCTTCACCGATCGACTCGTGCACAAGTTCGGTCTCCCCATCCGCGGATGGCGGGGGTCGGCGGAGACGGAGTAAGGCCCGATGCTCGAAGAGCTGCAGATCCGCGACCTCGGAGTGATCGCCGAGGCGACGCTCCCGCTCGGACCGGGCTTCACCGCTGTGACCGGCGAGACCGGCGCCGGCAAGACGATGGTGGTCACGGCGCTCGGCCTCGTGCTGGGTGCGCGCTCGGACGCGTCCGCGGTGCGCTCGGGAGCGAAGCAGGCCTGGGTGTCGGGGCGCTGGCTGGTCCCCGAGGAGGGCCCGGTCGCCGAGCGCGTCCACGACGCAGGCGGAGATCTCGACGGCCCGGAGCTGCTGCTCGCCCGCTCGGTCTCGGCGGAGGGACGCGGCCGCGCCGTCGTCGGCGGCCGGAGCGCACCGGTCAGCGTGCTGAGCGAGCTCGCGGATCAGCTCGTCGTCGTGCACGGGCAGTCCGACCAGATCCGCCTCCGTTCCGCCGCCGCGCAGCGCGAGGCGCTCGACCGTTTCGGTGGCTCCGATCTCGCCGACGCCCTCCGCGACTACGCGAGCGCCTTCGAGCGGTGGCGGGCCAACCGGGAGGAGCTCGACTCCCTCACCGAGGCCCGGGAGACGCGCGCCCGCGAGGCCGAACGGCTCCGCTCCGCTCTCGCCGAGATCGAGGTGGTCGCTCCCCAGCGCGGTGAGGACGTCGAGCTCGCGGCGCAGTCCGCCCGGCTCGGGAGCATCGAGCAGCTGCGGCTCGCCGCCGGCGAGGCCCGTGAGGCGATCTCGTCCGAGGAGCTGGACGGGCGGGACGCGCTCGGGCTCCTCGAGACGGCGCGTCGCGTGCTGGAGCGGGCGGCCGAGCACGACGCCGCGCTGCAGCCGACGGTCCAGACGCTCGGCGAGGCGGCGGTGCTCCTCGTCGACGCCGCCGGCGGGCTCTCCTCGTACCTGGCGGAGCTCGACCTCGACGGCGCGCACGACCTGGAGCTGATCGAGAACCGGCGGGCGGAGCTGTCGCTGCTGGCCCGCACCTACGGACCGACGCTGGACGACGTGCTCGACCTGGTCGACTCCTCCGGACTGCGCCTTCTCGAGCTCGACGGCGACGACGAGCGGATCGCGGCGCTCGAGGCCGACACCGCGGCCGATGCGGACCTCGTCGACCGCCTCGCGACCCGCCTGACCGAGCTGCGGACCGCGGCGGCCGCCGAGCTGGGGGAGCGGGTCAGCGACGAGCTCACCGCGCTGGCCATGGCCGACGCGCGCCTGCACGTGAAGGTGACGGCTGCGGGGGAGCCGAGCGCCCACGGGCGCGACTCCGTCGAGATGCTGCTCCAGCCGCACACCGGGGCCGCACCCCGGCCCCTCGCCCGCGGCGCCTCGGGCGGCGAGCTCTCGCGGGTGATGCTCGCGATCGAGGTCGTGGTCGCCGCCAACGATCCCGTGCCGACGTTCGTCTTCGACGAGGTCGACGCGGGGGTCGGCGGAGCAGCGGCGATAGAGATCGGCCGGCGCCTCGCGCGGCTCGCCGAGACGTCTCAGGTGATCGTCGTGACCCACCTCGCGCAGGTCGCCGCGTTCGCGACGAACCACCTCCGCGTCGAGAAGGGCTCGGACGGCGCGGTGACCTCGAGCGCCGTGACGCAGCTCGACTCCGAGGAGCGGGTGTCCGAGATGGCGCGCCTGCTCTCGGGGCTCACCGACTCCGCCAACGCTCTCGCTCACGCACGGGAGCTCCTCGAATCGAGCCGGCGGGGCTGATCACGAGCGGCCCGGGACGACATCGATCCGTCCCGGGCGGTCCGCCGCCGCCGTTCTGCTGTTACGGTGGAACCCCGTGGTGGACTTTACGAACGCGGGCCTTTCCTCTTCTTCTCCCTCGGATCCCGAGGGCTCCTCCGGGTCCTCGACCCGGAACGCTTCGACGGCCGGGCAGGACGCCCCCTCGAAGATCACGAAGCACATCTTCGTCACCGGCGGTGTGGTCTCCTCGCTCGGCAAGGGCCTCACGGCCGCGAGCCTGGGCAACCTGCTGACCGCGCGCGGGCTGCGCGTCGTCATGCAGAAGCTCGACCCGTACCTCAACGTGGATCCGGGGACGATGAACCCGTTCCAGCACGGCGAGGTCTTCGTGACCGACGACGGGGCCGAGACCGACCTCGACATCGGCCACTACGAGCGCTTCCTCGACATCAACCTCAACCAGGCCGCGAACGTCACGACCGGTCAGATCTACTCGCGGGTCATCGCTCGCGAGCGCGCCGGCGAGTACCTCGGCGACACGGTCCAGGTCATCCCGCACATCACGGACGAGATCAAGCGCCGTATGCGCCTCCAGTCGGAGGACGACCCGCAGCCGGACGTCATCATCACCGAGATCGGCGGCACCGTCGGCGACATCGAGAGCCAGCCGTTCATCGAGTCGGCCCGGCAGGTCCGCCACGAGCTCGGCCGCCGCAACGTCTTCTTCGTGCACGTCTCGCTCGTGCCCTTCATGGGCGCCTCCGGCGAGCAGAAGACCAAGCCCACCCAGCACTCCGTCGCGGCGCTGCGCTCGATCGGCATCCAGCCGGACGCTCTGGTGCTGCGCAGCGACCGGCCCGTGTCGGAGTCGAACAAGCGCAAGATCGCGCTGATGTGCGACGTCGACGAGCAGGCCGTGGTCAACGCCAAGGACGTCGCATCGATCTACGAGATCCCGCAGATGCTCAACGAGCAGGGCCTCGACGCCTACATCATCGACCAGCTGGGGCTTCCGGCCGGCGAGGTGGTCTGGGACGGCTGGTCGCGACTGCTCGAGGCCGTGCACGAGCCCAAGCACGAGGTCACCATCGGCCTGGTCGGGAAGTACATCGACCTGCCCGACGCCTACCTCTCGGTGACGGAGGCTCTGCGGGCCGGCGGATTCGCGCAGCAGACGAAGGTCGCGATCCGCTGGATCGCCTCCGACGGCCTCGAGGACCCGGAGGCGGCGGCCAAGGCGCTCTCGGAGCTCGACGGCATCTGCGTCCCCGGCGGCTTCGGGATCCGCGGCATCGAGGGCAAGCTCGGCGCGCTGCGCTTCGCGCGGGAGAACGGGATCCCGACGCTCGGGCTCTGCCTCGGCCTGCAGTGCATGGTCATCGAGTACGCCCGCAACGAGGCCGGCCTCGAGGGGGCCTCGTCGTCGGAGTTCGACCCGGAGACGGAGTTCCCCGTCATCGCGACGATGGCCGAGCAGGTCGAGATCCTCGCGTCCGGGGACATGGGCGGCACGATGCGCCTCGGCCTCTACACGGCCGAGCTCGCCGAGGGCTCGATCGTCGCCGAGGTGTACGGCGCTCCGGAGGCGGCCGAGCGCCACCGCCACCGCTACGAGGTCAACAACCGCTACCGCGACCGGATCGCCGAGGCGGGGCTCTGGTTCTCGGGCCTCTCGCCCGACGGCCACCTCGTGGAGTATGTCGAGCTGCCCCGCGAGAAGCACCCCTACTACGTGGGCACGCAGGCGCACCCGGAGCTCCGCTCGCGCCCGAACGCCGCGCACCCGCTCTTCCGCGGCCTCGTGACCGCCGCCCTCGAGCGCCAGGAGGCGTCGCGCCTCTTCCCGGCGTCGGAGGCGGGCGCCGATGAGTGAGCCGCTGTCCGACGAGCTCGTCGAGCCGGAGGTCCTGACCAGTGAGCGCGTCTTCGACGGGATGGTCTGGGGCGTCCGCGCCGAGACGTTCCGCTACGGAGGCGGCGAGCTGCGCCGGGAGTTCCTCGATCACACGGGAGCCGTCGCGGTGCTGGCGCTCGACGACGAGGACCGCGTCGCCCTGATCAAGCAGTACCGGCACCCGGTCCGCACCCGCGAGTGGGAGATCCCCGCCGGCCTGCTCGACGTGGAGGGCGAGGATCCTCTGGTCGCCGCTCAGCGGGAGCTGGGCGAGGAGACGGACCTGCAGGCCGAGCGCTGGGACCTGCTCTCGGAGTTCGCGACCTCGCCGGGCGGCAGCGACGAGGTCATCCGGATCTACCTGGCCCGCGGGCTCTCGTCCACCGGCTCCGCCTTCGACCGCGAGGCCGAGGAGGCCGACATGGAGCTGCGGTGGGTTCCGCTGGACGAGGCGGTCGAGGCGGTCCTCGCCCGCCGGGTGCAGAACCCCTCGCTGACGATCGCGGTGCTCGCGGCGCACGCGTTCCGCTCGCGCGACTGGGACGGGCTGGGCGACGCGTCCTCGCCGTGGACGCGTCACCCGCGGGTCCGCCACCCCCGGGGGTGAGCCCTCGCGCCTGCGCCGAGGCGTACCTCCGGCAGGCGAGCGTGGAGCGCGGGCTCTCGGCTCACACGCTCGCGGCGTACCGGCGCGACCTGGAGCTCTACCTCGGCTGGCTCGAGGAGCGCGGAAGCGCCGACCTGGCACAGCTCGGGCGAGTCGATGTGGGGGAGTTCTCCTCCTGGCTGGCCGCACGCCCGGAGCGGCCGCTCGCGGCGAGCTCGCGTGCACGGATCCTCTCGAGCGTCCGAGGGCTGCACCGCTTCGCCCTCGAGGAGGGGGTCGTCGCGGACGATGCGGCCCGGGACGTGGTGCCGCCGAAGATCCCGATGACGCTGCCGAAGGCGGTCACGGTGGAGCAGATGGCGGCGCTGCTCGACGCGGCGCGCGGCGAGGAGCTCGCGGACCTGCGGGACAGGGCGCTGCTGGAGCTGCTCTACGCGACGGGCGCGCGCATCTCCGAAGCGGTCGACCTGAACGTCGACGACGTGGTCGACGCCGAGGTGGTGCGGCTGACGGGCAAGGGGTCGAAGCAGCGGATGGTGCCGCTCGGCCGCTTCGCCCGCGAGGCGGTGGACGAGTACCTCGTGCGCGCGCGGCCGGAGCTCTCGCGGAGGGGGCGCGCGACTCCGGCGCTCTTCCTGGGGGTCCGCGGGAGCCGACTGTCGCGGCAGAGCGCCTGGCTGGTCATCCGCGCCGTCGCCGAGAAGGCCGGCCTGGACCGGGAGATCTCGCCGCACACCTTCCGGCACTCCTTCGCGACCCACCTGCTCGCGGGCGGCGCCGACGTCCGAGTGGTGCAGGAGCTCCTCGGTCACGCCTCGGTGGCGACGACGCAGATCTACACGCTGGTGACGGCGGACACGCTCCGGGACGTGTACACGTCCGCGCACCCGCGAGCTCGGCGCTAGAGCCGCGGCCCCGTGCGGCGGGGCGCGGCGGCCGGGGAGCGGGGCGCCGGTACACTCGTCGGAGGCCGCGCGGGAGCGCACGCCGCCACGGAAGCGAGGACGACGCAGGTGACACGCAAGACGGACGACAAGGCCGAGCTCACCGGTCTCGAAGCCCCGACGCTCGGCCCGACCGGCCGCCCCCTGCGCGACTTCCCGCTGCCGGTGGAGCTCACCGGCCACGGCCCCGCCCGGATCATCTCCCTCTGCAATCAGAAGGGCGGCGTCGGCAAGACGACGACGACCATCAACCTGGGCGCGACCCTCGCCGAGTACGGCCGCCGCGTGCTGGCCATCGACTTCGACCCGCAGGGCGCCCTCTCGGCCGGCCTCGGCGTCACCACCTACGACGCCATCACGATCTACGACCTGCTCCTGGGCACCGTGAAGGACCCGGCCGAGGCGATCCGGAAGACCCGCGTGCCGGGCCTGGACGTCATCCCGGCCAACATCGACCTCTCCGCCGCCGAGGTCCACCTCGTCAACGAGGTCGCGCGCGAGCAGATCCTCGCCCGTGTGCTCCGCAAGGTGAGCGCGGACTACGACGTCGTCCTGATCGACTGCCAGCCCTCGCTGGGCCTGCTCACGGTCAACGCGCTCACCGCGAGCCACGGCGTGCTCATCCCGCTCGAGTGCGAGTTCTTCGCGCTGCGCGGCGTCGCCCTGCTGATCGAGACGATCGACAAGGTCCGTGACCGGCTCAACCCGGTGATCGAGCTCGACGGCATCCTGCCCACGATGTACGACTCGCGCACCCTGCACTCGCGAGAGGTGCTCGACCGCGTGGTCGACGCCTTCGGCGACAGCGTGCTCGAGACGGTGATCGGCCGGACGGTGAAGTTCCCGGACGCCAGCGTGTCCGGCGTCCCGATCACCCAGTTCGCGCCCGAGCACAACGCCGCGAAGGCGTATCGCAAGCTCGCCAGGGAGCTGATCTCGCGTGGCGCGGTCGCCTGAGGTCCTCCTCGAGGAGCGCTCCGCTCCCACCGGGTTCCACCTCGCGCTGACCAACTTCGAGGGTCCGTTCGACCTCCTGCTGAGCCTCATCGCGAAGCAGCAGGTCGACATCACCGAGATCGCGCTGAGCGCCGTGACGGACGAGTTCCTCTCGTACCTCCACGGGATCGACTCGCTCGAGGGGCTGGACCGCGCGTCGGAGTTCCTCGTCGTCGCCGCGACGCTCCTCGACCTGAAGATCGCCGGACTCCTGCCCCAGGGCGAGCTGGTGGACGCGGAGGACGCGGCGCTGCTGGAGGCGCGCGACCTGCTGTTCGCCCGGCTCCTGCAGTACCGGGCCTTCAAGCAGGTGTCGTCGTGGTTCGCCGAGCGGATCGCGATCGAGACCGTCCGTCACGTGCGCGACGTGCCTCTGGAGGAGGAGTACCGGTCCGCGAAGCCGGAGCTCGTCTGGACCCTGTCGCCCGCCGACTTCGCCGCCCTCGCGACCGTCGCCCTCGCTCCGCGCGAGCTGCCGACGGTGGGCCTGGACCATCTGCACGCCCCGCAGATCAGCATCCGGGAGCAGGCCGCCCACGTCGTGGCGATGCTGCGCGCCCGCGGGAGGGCCGGCTTCGGCGAGCTGATCGCGGACGCCGACGAGAAGGGCGTGATCGTCGCGCGCTTCCTGGCCGTGCTCGAGCTCTACCGGCACGCCGCGATCTCGTTCGACCAGCCGGAGCCGCTCGGCGAGCTCACGCTGCGCTGGGTCGCCGAGCAGTGGAGCGATGCGAGCCTCGCCGCGCTCGGAGCCGACTATGACTCCTGACGCCGGTCCCGGGACCGTCGCGTTCGAGATCGACCGGGCGATCGAGGCGATCCTGATGGTCGCGGACGAGCCGCAGCCGCTCGCCTCCCTCGCGACCGCGCTGTCGAGGCCGATCACCGTGGTCCGCCAGTCGATCGAGCGCCTGGTCGCCGACTACGACGGCGCCGACGGGGCGATCCGCCGGGGCTTCGAGCTGCGCGAGGTCGGTGCCGGCTGGCGGATCTACGTGCGCCGCGAATACGACCCGGTGGTCAAGGACTTCGTCCTGACGCAGAACCCGACGCGGCTCTCGCAGGCGGCGCTCGAGACGCTCGCCGTGATCGCCTACAAGCAGCCGGTCTCGCGCGGTCAAGTCGCGCAGATCCGCGCGGTCAACGTCGACTCCGTCGCGCGCACTCTCCTCGGCCGCGGCCTCATCGCGGAGGTCGGCCACGACCCCGAGACGGGCGCGGTCCTCTACGGCACCACCGAGCAGCTGCTCGTGCACCTCGGCCTCACCTCGCTCGACGAGCTGCCGAAGATCTCCCCCCTACTGAGCGACGGAAGAGACGGATTCGATGAGCGCGCCTGACAGCGGCCCCGACGGCGAACGACTGCAGAAGGTCCTCGCGGCAGCGGGAGTCGCCTCCCGACGAGTGGTCGAGGAGATGATCGTGGCACGGCGGATCCGCGTCAACGGCGAGGTGGCGGACGAGCTCGGCCGCCGCATCGATCCGGCGACCGACCGGATCGAGGTCGACGGGGTCGCGGTGCAGCTGGACACCTCGCGCCGCTACGTGATGCTCAACAAGCCGATCGGCGTCGTCAGCTCGCTGGCGGACGAGAACGGCCGCACCGACCTCAGCCTCTACACGAAGAACTTCGAGGAGCGGCTGTTCAACGTCGGGCGCCTCGACGCCGAGACCTCGGGGCTGCTGGTGCTGACCAACGACGGCGAGCTCGCGCACGTCCTCGCGCACCCGTCGTTCGGAGTGACGAAGACCTACATCGCGAAGGTGCACGGGCAGGTCCTCCCGCAGACGATCGCGACGCTGACCTCCGGGATCGAGCTCGACGACGGACCGGTGGCCGCCGACAAGGCGCGGCTCCTCGGCCGGCCGGAGGGCCGCTCAAACGCCTCGCTCGTCGAGATCACCCTGCACTCCGGGCGCAACCGGGTCGTCCGCCGGATGATGGCGGCGGTCGGGCACCCGGTGATCGAGCTCGTCCGGCGCCAGTTCGGGCCGCTGCACCTGGGCACCCTGCGCTCGGGCGATCTGCGCGACCTGACCCGCGACGAGCTGGGCGCGCTGCTCACGATCGCACGCCAGGGCGGCGAGGCGGTCGCGGCCGCTCCCGCGGTCCCGTCGAAGAAGGCGAGCGCGGGCGCCCGACGGCCCCGGCCGGACAGCGGCGAGCGCGGCGCCCCTGCGGAGCGCGGCTCGGCCGGGCGCTCCTCGGACCGTGCCGGATCCTCCGGACGGTCCTCCGATCGCGGCGGCTCGGCGGGACGGTCCTCCGATCGCGGCGGCTCCTCCACAGGCGGCGGACGGAGCGAGGCTCCTCCGCGCCGGTCCGGTGCCGACAAGCAGCGCCGGACCGATCGCTAGGCTGTCGGAGTGAACGATCTCCTGCACCCCGCGCCGCCCGCGATGCGGACGACCGGGACGGTGCGGGTGGTCGGCTCCGGACTGCTCGGCGCCTCCATCGGCCTCGGCCTCGCCTCTCGCGGGATCGACGTCGTCCTCGACGACGCATCGCCCGCGAGCCTCTCCCTCGCCATCGACTACGGGGCCGGCCGCGCCGCCTCCGCCGACGACCGGCCCTCCGTCGTCGTCGTCTGCGTCCCGCCGGACGTCACCGCGAGCGTCGTCGAGCGCGAGCTCGCGGCACACCCCGGAGCGGTCGTCACCGATGTGGCGAGCGTCAAGACCCAGCCGCTGCGCGAGCTGCGCTCCCGCGGCGTCGACCTCGCCCGCTACATCGGCTCGCACCCGATGGCCGGCCGCGAGCGCGGCGGACCGGTCGCCGCGCGGGGAGACCTCTTCGTCGGCCGGCCCTGGGTGATCTGCCGCGACGGCGAGACCGCGCCCGACGCGCTCGCGCGGGTGGAGGGCCTCGCCCTCGACCTCGGCGGCACCATCGTCGAGATGGACCCGGAGGAGCACGACCTCTCGGTCGGCCTCGTGTCGCACGCCCCGCAGGTGATCTCGTCACTGCTCGGCCAGCGCCTCCTCGACGCCCCGAACGCGGCGCTCCGCCTCGCGGGCCAGGGCGTCCGCGACGTCTCGCGCCTGGCCGCCTCGGCTCCCGAGCTGTGGATGCAGATCCTCGCCGCGAACCGCGAGCACGTCGTCGCGGTGCTCGACGCCTTCCGCGACGACGTCGCCGCGGTCGCCGACGCGCTCCGCGACCTCGAGGCGCCCGGCTCGCGCCGCGTGCTCGCCGAGCACCTGGCCGCGGGCAACGCCGGAGTGGCGCGCCTGCCCGGCAAGCACGGCCAGGATCAGCGCTTCTCGACCCTGATCGTCCTCGTCGACGACTCGCCCGGAACCCTCGCGCGGCTCCTGGTGGAGATCGGCGAGGCGGGCGTCAACCTCGAGGACGTGCGCCTCGAGCACGCACAGGGACGCCGAGTGGGTCTCGCCGAGATCTCGGTGGTGCCCGAAGCGGTCGCGCCGCTGACCGAAGAACTGACCGCACGCGGCTGGAGGATCGCCGGATGAGCACCGAGCAGAACAGGCAGGAGGGCGGCTTGAACAGGATGACGCCCGCCCGCCGGGCCCAGCAGAGCATCCCGGAGGACGGGGGCGCGGCTCCCGAGCGCGAGGCGCGCTCCGAGGCCGCCGAGCAGGGCGACTTCGGCGAGGCCGTCGTGGTCGCCATCGACGGCCCGGCCGGCAGCGGCAAGTCCAGCGTGTCGAGGGCGGCCGCCCTCCGCCTCGACTTCGAGTTCCTCGACACGGGAGCCGCCTACCGCGCTCTCGCCTGGCACGGGCTCGACCGCGGCCTCGACTTCGAGGACCAGGACGCGATCGTCGACGCGCTCGACGGCTTCGACTACTCCATCGGCACCGACCCCGAGTCGTACTCGGTGTGGGTCGGTCCGACCGAGGTGACCGCCGCCATCCGCGAGCCCCGGGTGACTGCGCGCGTCTCGGCCGTGGCGAAGGTCCCCGAGGTCCGCCGGAGGATCACTCTCCTGTTCCGCAGGATCATCGGCGAGACGCGCCGGGAGGGCATCATCGTCGAGGGTCGGGACATCACGACGGTCGTCGCACCGACCGCTCCCGTCCGGATCCTGCTGACGGCGAGCGAAGAGGCTAGAATGGCGAGGCGTTCGCGCGAGGTCACCACGGAATCCGCCGAGGCGACGGGTCAGGCGCTGCGGTCGAGGGACCGCGCCGACTCGCAGGTGGTCGACTTCATGAACGCCGCAGAAGGAGTCACTCTTCTCGACTCCACTCATCTCGACTTCGAGCAGACCGTCGACGCGGTCGTCGCCGAGGTCCGAACTTCGAGAGCAAGGGCCGATCATGGCACAGGACACGCACGTCGGTGACGACGAGCTGAACTTCGGAGACGACGACCTCGTCGAGCGCCTCGGCGACCTCGACGAGCAGCTCGCCTCCTCACGCGCGCAGGCGCTCCGCAGCGGACTCGAGGACTACGACCTCGACGAGGAGGACCTCGACCTCCTCGAGTTCGCCGGGGAGGACTCGGACGAGGTCCGCTACCTCCCCGCCCTCCCGGTCGTGGCGATCGTGGGCCGCCCCAACGTCGGCAAGTCCGCGTTGGTGAACCGCATCCTCGGCCGCCGCGAGGCGGTCGTCGAGGACACCCCGGGCGTCACCCGCGACCGCGTGTCGTACAAGGCGGAGTGGATCGACCGGGCGTTCACCGTCGTCGACACCGGCGGCTGGGAGCCCGACGCCCGCGGCATCGACGCCTCCGTCGCCATGCAGGCCGAGATCGCCATCGACCTCGCCGACGCCGTCATCTTCGTCGTCGACGCGAACGTCGGCGCGACCGCGACCGACGAGCACGTCGTGAAGCTGCTGCGCAAGACGAAGAAGCCGGTCTTCCTCGCCGCCAACAAGGTGGACGACGCCCGCCAGGAGCCGAACGCGGCCTCGCTCTGGTCGCTCGGCCTCGGCGAGCCCCGCCCCGTCTCGGCCGTCCACGGCCGCGGCGTCGCCGACCTGCTCGACGCGGTGCTCGAGAAGCTCCCGCTGGAGTCGGCCGTCGCCAAGCGCGAGGTCGGCGGACCGCGCCGCGTCGCGATCCTCGGCCGCCCGAACGTCGGCAAGTCCAGCCTGCTCAACAAGGCCGCGGGGGAGGAGCGGGTCGTCGTCAACGAGCTCGCCGGCACCACGCGCGACCCGGTCGACGAGCAGGTCGAGATCGCCGGCAAGGTGTGGCGCTTCGTCGACACCGCGGGCATCCGCCGCCGTGTCCACCTCCAGCAGGGCGCCGACTTCTATGCGTCGCTGCGCACCTCGACCGCGCTCGAGAAGGCGGAGGTCGCCGTCGTCGTCCTCGACGTCTCGCAGCCGATCTCGGAGCAGGACGTCCGCATCATCGACCTGGTGCTGGAGTCGGGCCGTGCGCTCGTGCTCGCGTTCAACAAGTGGGACCTCCTCGACGACGAGCGTCGCCGCTACCTCGAGCGCGAGATCGAGACCGACCTCGCCCACGTGGCCTGGGCGCCCCGCGTCAACATCTCGGCCCGCACCGGCCGCCACCTCGAGAAGCTCGTGCCGGCGCTCGAGCTCGCCCTCGAGTCGTGGGACACGCGCATCCCGACGGGCAAGTTCAACGCCTTCCTCGCCGAGCTCACCGCGGCGCACCCGCACCCCCTCCGCGGAGGGAAGCAGCCCCGCGTGCTCTTCGGCACGCAGGCCTCGTCGCGCCCGCCGACATTCGTGCTCTTCACGACCGGGTTCCTCGACCCGGGCTACCGTCGCTACATCGCGCGCCGCCTGCGCGAGATCTACGGCTTCCAGGGGTCCCCGGTGAACGTCAACATGCGCGTCCGCGAGAAGCGCGCGCGCTGAGCGCAGCCGCACCCTGTCCGGCCCGTGGGAGATCCTCCTGCGGGCCGTTCGCGTTCCCGCGGTCCGGACGCGGTCAGCCGGTCAGGAGTGGCCGCTCACTCGGCGGGTCCCGGTCGTCAGCGACCACGGGATCCTGAGCCGTCGACGGCACGGGGACGTCGACCGCGGGACTTGACTCGTGGCGGGCCGCCGCGCCGGTGCACGCGCAGCCCTGAGGCGGAGCTCCGGTCAGTCGCCGGTGGCGAACGGCCACCACGGCGGCAGGAGCCGACGGTAGGCCGCGAGGTAGCTGTCGGGGTCGCGCGGCTCCGGGAGGCGGAGCCACTGCTCCATCAGACCGACGGAGCCCGCCGCGAGGTACGAGGCCGTCGCGTCCTCGAGGAAGCCGAGCGGTGCGTCCGCGGCCGGGACGTCGAGGATCCCCGTGTCGAGCGTCGCGGAGACGGCGGTGCGGAAGTGCCCTGCCAGCATCGCGCGGAGGCCCGAGTCCCCGCCGGGGGCGTCGAAGGCGCGGAGGTAGAGGTCGCGGTGGCCGTCCAGGTGGCCGAGGACGCGGGAGGTGCCCTCGCGGATGCTCGCGTCGGTCGCGGCACCGCTCTGGAGCTGCTGGAGGTAGCCCTCCCGGATCGCGTCGAGCTCGTCCTGCAGGGCGGCGCAGAGCAGCTCCGCGGCGGACGAGGCGTGGGCGTAGAAGGTGGAGCGGTTCACGCCCGCCAGATCGGTGATCTCGGAGACGGTGAGAGTGGCGACGTCGCGGCCGGTCGCGAGTTCGATGATCGCCCGGTGCAGGGCCACCTGTGATCGCTTCTGCCGCGCATCCACTGCTGACGCCTCCCGAGCTGCCGGCGGCGCGTCGACCCGTGCCGACGCGTTCCGCCCAGCGAGTCTACGGGGCCCGCTCGTTTTCACTTCCGGCGTCGGCATCCGCTAAGGTAGTCGAGTTGCCCGGGCCTCGGCCCGGTCTGCCACGGGCTGTGGCGCAGCTTGGTAGCGCACTTGACTGGGGGTCAAGGGGTCGCAGGTTCAAATCCTGTCAGCCCGACGGAACGCCCAGGTGAGAGTACGTTTCTCACCTGGGTTTCGTCGTCTCCGTTGACCTTTTCGGGGTGCTTGATCGAATCGTCCGACCGCAGGTCTTGATGTCGGCCGACATGCTCCCCCTCGCCGCCGGTGCGACGAGCCGATGCCTGGCCGGGACCTGGAGCCCGCCGCGGCCGCGATCGCCGGCCTTCACCGAGGCCGCGGTGGCCTCGTTCGGGTGGACGGTTCGGGGCTCTGACGTTCGCGGTTCTCGTGTCCGACGAGGAACGCGTCGGCGCAAGCGGCAGCGTCGGTGAGTTGCCTGGTGTCGGCGTGGAGACAGCCGTGGGTGGTCTCGATCGATGTGCGGCCGAGGATGTCCTGGAGGACGTGGAGGGGAATGCCGGCGTCGGCGCGCCAGGTTGCTCCGGTGTTCCGGAGGCAATGCCTGGTGAGGCTCGTCAGGCCAAGATCGGCGACGAGCTGATCCCCTGTCGTCGCGTCCCGCACGGAGGCGGTGGTATGCACGCCACCGCGGGGTCCGGTCAGTGATCGGTCCGCTGGCTCAGGGCCCGCGGTGAGGCGCTCGAGCGCAGGGGTGAGCGCTTGCAGGATCGGGACGTGCCGGATGTCTCGCCCCCGGGTCTGCTTGGTCACGAGGCCGCCTGCGCCAGGAGAGGTCGGGCGGCGGATCGTGACGAACCGGTGATCGCAGTGATGTCGCCGACGTGAAGCCCTGCGATCTCGGAGCCGCGTGCGGTGAGGAGCGCGCAGAGCATCGCGAGATCGGAACAGCTCTGATGTACCTCCCCACACCTCTCCGCCAGCGCCGTGAGCGTCGCGAGATCCTTGAGCGCGTGCACGCGCGGTGACCTGTGAACCCTGCCTTGAGCAGGAGGGCGACGTCGACGACCGGGAGCGTTTCCCCTGTCGAGGTGCTGGCGAGGAGCGCGGTCTCGGCAGCTGGGGGGGAAACGGGTCGCACGGGAGCCGATCGGGCGGTCGCCTTCATCCACGGACTCGGAGACGACCGTGATGCCGGGGCGCACCGGATCAGCAGGCTTCCGAGGCGCGGCGGTCGGCGTACCCGACCTCACCGCACTCGGCCCGGCCGCGGGGGAGTTCACTCTCGCGGACGCCCCCGCCGACGTCGTCGCGGCGACCGCCTCGGCATCGAACGAGCGGACCTCTGCGGGGGGACTGCTCGGAGGTCTTCGGCTAGCGGTGGACCAGTTCCGAATCATGCGTGTGCAGACCGTGATGAGTGCCCTGAGGCCTAGCAGTGACGAAAACCGCAATGGCCATGCCAGCGTAAAGCAGGGTACTGACCAGCACCGTTCCGGTCGTGGTGAGCCAGAGCCGGAGCGCCAGATGGTCGTCACCATACGCCGCCACCGCGGAAACCGCCGTCAGCAGAGGGATTGCCCCAAGAAGGAGAGACACGAATGCGCGCCCCAGCGTCGCGTCTGAGAGCGCACGCGCTCCCACGCCGCCGAAGGAAGAACTGAGCAGGTAGACAGCCAGGGGAACGAGGAAAGCCAAACCCCAAAGAGGACTGCCCAAGACCATGGATATGCCGATGACCATTGCGGGTGCGCACACCAAGAGGTCGAGCAGAGCGTTGAGGCAGACTCCGACGATTCCAGCTTTGATGAGAGATAGGTCCGCCAGAAGAAGGTGTTGGTGATCGAGTTCTGTTGCGGCAGGTTGAGAAGGACCCGATACGGTGAGGACGAGGAGCGCGAGGAGAAGGCCGGTGCCTGCGGGAACGACGTCGCGCAGCAGAATCGGCACAAGGACGATGACGTTCATCACGAGGACCGTTCCGATGTACTGTGTCCGGCGGCGGCGTGCCTGGGCGAGGTGGCTGCAGAGGAGAGCTTGCAGGGGGGCATCAGGCCAGCGGGTCCAGGAGCTGAGCCCGGTTTTGTAACCGCGTCCCTGGAGGGAGGATGCCTGTCCGCCAGAGAGAACCTTCTGCAACTGGTTTGCCAGGATGCTCTCGTGAACTGCAGGCTCTACGAAGGCGTTCGCTCGTCCGATGACGATCGTCAGTACCGCGGCGGCAAGCACGAGAATGGCGCCGCTGACGCCGAGGCCGCTGTGTTCCGGCTCAAGGACTGCCCGGAACGGTGACGCCCCTGTTTCGGTCACGACGTCGACGAGCCACAGGTTTTCGCCGACTCCGACGAAGCGTGCCACGAAGGAACCGACCCAGACCAACGCCGCTGCAGCGAGTGTCGAGATGCCCGCCAGCCGCGCCCCCTTGAACCGGGACTGACCCAGGAGGTGAGAACCCAATGAGGCGGCACGGATCGCAAGGAGAACACTGAGTACGGCGAACCCGGAGATGGGGCTGAGTGCTGGCGGTTCGCCTCGGAGCGCCAAGGCGACTGCTGCTGATACCGTCGCGCCGATGAAGGCGCTCAGTGAGGCGCCGACGCCATGTACGAGAAGCACGACCCGAGGCCCGTGCCGGCTCTGCAATGCCCAGGAGACGTCCCCAGGCTGAAGCCGGAGGGGCGACCCTCGTCGAGCTGTCAAGGAAACAATGATCAAGCACAACCCGAAGACGAATCCTGCGACGTAGGGCTGGGCAGTGGATGGGTCGCTGGCGAGGTGATCGCCCTGCGTCACAAGGACCCAGATGTATCCGCCGGTTGCGACGACCACAAAGACGAGTGCCAGGGGGTTGAAGAGAAGAATTCGGAGCTCTCGTAGGCGCATGAGCACTTGCGCGAGCGCGAGCGCCGCGGCTGACGACTGGACTTCGACTCTCGGGCTATGCGGATTCATTGCGGATAGCTCCGACGATGGTGAGGTATGAGTCTTCGAGGGAGTCCCGTGAGGCGGAGTCATCGCTGAGGTCGGCGACATGGGCGATTTTTCCGCCGTAGAGAATCAGAACTCGATCTGCGATCCGCGCGAGGTCCCCCAGCCCGTGCATGGAGATCAGGATGCCATGGCCGTCTTCGGACAAGTGCCGGATCTCCTCCCTCAGCTCCCTCGCCGAGACCGGGTCCAGTCCGTTGAACGGCTCATCGAGGAGAAGTACACGAGATCCCTTGCGGAGGGCGAGCACGAGGGCAAGCTTGCGACGCATGCCCTGGGAAAGCTCGTGCGGCAGCGCATCGTGCTTGTCTCGCAGTCCGTAGCGCTCGAGCAGATCCAGCGCGACCTCGGCGCTACTGCGCGTACCGTTGAGGCGTTCGATGAGTCGGACGTGTTCGACGACGCTGAGGCCGGGGTAGAGATCCGGGTCTTCGGGCATGAGGCTGAGGGCTCGGCGCGCCCCAGGGGAACCGATGGGGTGCCCAAGGACGGACGCGGTGCCTCTCGTCGTCGAGTAGAGGCCGGCGAGAGTGCGCATGAGCGTCGTCTTTCCAGCCCCGTTCGGCCCGATGAGGCCGACGACTTCTCCTTCGCCGATCTCGAAGGTCATGCTGTTCAAGATCTGCAGACGATCGACGTCCTTGCCCAGCCCGCGAACCTCCATCATGGGGGCACTGTTGTTCGTCTCAACCATCACCATGACCCAGCCATTCATGGAGTGTTTGGCCGGCTGATTCGACCATCTCGCCAACGGAGGCGAGTTCGCCACTGTCTACGAAGCTCCGGAGCACAGTCCGCACGTCGGGCGAACCGCCGGCTGCTGCGCGCTCGATCTCGCGCTGGAGCCGTGGTTCGACGTCCGGGCGGCGGGCGGGCAGAAGACGCTGCCGCACGGAGGGCGGCTCAGGCTGCACCTGCCATCCTCGCCGCGCTCCGTACTCGATGACTGCCCTACTGGCCGGAGTTCTTGCTGGTTCTGTTGCTGCGAGCGCGAAGGCTACGTGCTCCGGTGAGACAGCAACCCCGTGGCGCCGAGCAACGTGACCGGCGAACGCCATGACCCGGCGGAATTCCTTGATTCCGTTCATGATCAACCTCCTTTGCTTTCCGTGTGGGGCCTCGTGCGGCCGCCGAGAAGTCCGGCGACGGCTCGTACGAGTGCTTCCAGGGGCCCGCGTATCCCGCAATGGTGCAGGACTGCACAGAGGCCACTCAATATCGCGAAAAGGACGCCAGTTCGGTGAGTCGGCTACTCTCCGGGTCGCAGAGGACCTGGAGTTCGGCGTCGAGGTCGATGGTGTCCACAACTGCAGACATGAGTTCTCCTTCGCCTAGGTTCCGTGACACTGCGTCACGGAACCCCAGGTTAGGTCCTGACCCGTCGGGTCGCAAGAGGTTCGCTCAGAAGCGTCGGAAGGGCGCGCGGTCAGAGGAGTGGCCGATCGAAGGGCTGATCGGTGCACCGCTGCATGGCGGGGGCTGGTTCGCGGGCGCGTGTCATGTCGCGCGGGAAGATCCGCGTTCACGTCGAGGCGATGCAGGACGTGGCGAGGCCAGAGCTCGGGTACTCGCCTTCGATGTGCTCGCCTGAGTCTCGCTCACGGCGGCAAAAGCCGTTGCGCAGCGGCTGCACTCCCGCGTGCGGTCGTTCGCGCTCCTTGATCCTCCTGTGTCAGAGGCGGAATCGATGCGGAGGACGCGGCGCGGGCATCTCCGACACGATGCGGCAGCGCGGTTGCGGCGCACTGGTGCGAGGTTCAGGCCGCAAGGGGACATTCGCGTGGTCTACGGGTTCCGCGATGAGTCTCGTCAACGAATTCGCGACCTTCTCATCTCCGATCCGTGACGACCGGGGGTTCCGCGGCTGGGTCTACCGAGTGTTTCGGCGGCTCGTTCGAGGATCGCCGTACTTGATGCCGAGGTAGCGGCACGCTGCTTGCACGGTTTCTTCCACCAGTTCTTCAGTGAGCTCGGAAGAACTCGGAACGAGTGACCGGCTCATGAGCGGACCGACGAGAAGGTCTGCAACTGTTTCGGGCTTCCACCCCACGGCTGCGATCTCCCCGCGGTCGACTGCGGCGTTCAGTACGCGCGTGACATTCTCGCGGCGAGGCTTCACAAATTCTTCACTCAGATGCTTTCGAACATCGGGATAAGCCCGCGCGGCTTCCAGAATCCCCAGAAGGGCGTGCTTCATGAATGGCGAAGAGAACATCTCGTAATCGGCCCGTTGCAGGAGGTGCAGGTCGCTTTCAAGTGCCCCAGTATCTACACGGGCCCCGGTGCCGTACTTTTCGGCCATTATCTCTACGACCAGGTGCGGCAGGGAGGAGTATCTTCGGTAGAAGGCCGGCCGCGTGGTTCCCGCTCGGCTCGCGATAGCCTCCACGGTGAGGGCCGTGTAACCCTTTTCGGTAACTATGCGCTCCGCAGATTCTCGTAGGGCTGCCGTGATGTCAGTCGCGCGGGGACGACCACCTTGGTTCTTCACGGGTACGAAGCTACCCTTTTCACCCACGCGATACGGCGTGTTCGGAGAAGTAGGGGTTATGCCTTTTCGAGAGGGCCTCGGCTTCGATCTCGCAGGAGATGCACTGATACACGAGGGATCGTCGCGGTGATGATCGACAGCGGCGTTCGTGAGGTGAGCGTCATCACCCACCTCCACCACGACCGCCTCACCCCAGAAGGCTACGAGGACATCCTCGAGCAGGCATATCAGGCGTGGCGCGCCGACTCAGCCGAAGGGAGAGCATCGGTCCTGATCGGAGTTCCCAGAAGAAGTCGAGGGGGGATCGTCTTTTCGCGGATGGAGTCCTGTTTTTCGTCCTGTTCCCTAGCAGGTGAGGGGCGGCGGTAAGCGTCCTCGGGGCTGACGGTCTCCATCGTCCACCGGCCGGTGCGCAAGGGAAATCGGCGCGGAAACCACACCTGATCGACCAGAACTCCACCTGAAACGCCGCGAGCGGTGGCGACGTCGACCAAGCGCCGGGACCTGGCCGAGACCTGACGCAGGCGAACCACGCAACGCATGACGTGAAAACGAGTCCTCTGCGGGCAGAGCGACCCGGAGAATCGAGGAATCAGGCTGAACCGTCTGCCTGAGGGTCAAGGGGTCGCAGGTTCACATCCTGTCAGCCCGACGGAAAGCCCTGATGAGACCGCTGGTCGTCGTCGGGGCTTCCGTCGTTTCCGGGCCTCCGGGAGTGGACCTCCGAAGCACCCTTCCTGGTCGTCGGCCGTGGCCGCGGCGTCCGGACTGAGAAGCCCGAGCGGCATGCACGGCGTCTCCCCGACCGCCCGCAAGGGCGGTGGAAGGCCGGCTCCCTAGCGTCGGTGGACGTGACCGACTCCGCTCCGCTCGCCCGCTGGTGGCGGGAACCCTGGTGGGCGCGGCTCACCCTCCTGGCGATCCTGTGCGGATCGACGGTCCTCACAGGCTGGAACCTCGCCCGCGGCGGAGACGCCGTCTTCTACGAGGCGGCAGCGCGGTCGATGTCGGAGTCGTGGCACGCGCTGGCGTTCGGAGCCTTCGATCCCGCCGCGTCGGTGACGCTGGACAAGCTCGCGGGATTCGCGGTGCCGCAGGCGCTGAGCATCCGCCTGTTCGGGATGTCGACGTCGTCGATCGCGCTGCCGCAGCTGCTCGAGGGGCTCGTCACGGTCACGGCCTGCTCGGTCCTCGGACTGCGCTGGGTAGGGCGCGGGCTCGGGCTGGTCGCGGCGGCCGCGGCGGCGAGCACCCCGATCTTCGTGTCGATGTTCGGGCACCCGATGGAGGACGGGCTGCTGACGGCAGCGCTCGCCGTCGCGCTGGTGTGGTGGCAGCGCGCGGTGCTGACGGAGCGGTGGTGGCCGCTCGTGCTGGCCGGGGTGTTCATCGGGATCGGCTTCCAGGCGAAGATGATGCAGGCCTGGTTCGTCCTGCCCGCCCTCGTGGTGGCGACTCTCGGAGGGGTGCGCGGGTGGCGCCGAGCGCTCGCCTGGGCGGGCGGGCTCCTTGCCGTCGCGGTGGGCGCCTCGGTGGCGTGGATGGTCGCGATCCAGGCGGTGCCGGCAGGAGACCGGCCCTACATCGACGGGTCGACGGGGAACGACGTCTTCGCGATGGTGTTCGGGTTCAACGGGGTCGACCGGCTGATCTCGGGAGCGGTGCCCGGCGCCGTCGTCGCTTCCGCCCACGTGGCGGCGATGGGCGGAGCGGCCGGATCTTCGCCGGTGAAGCTGCTGCTCGCGCAGTACGCGACCCAGGTCGGCTGGCTCTATCCTGCGGCACTCGCGGGGCTGATCCTCGGAGCGGTGCGCTGGTGGCCGCGGCGGGGGAGACGGGGAGGTGCCCGCGGTGCCTTCGCCCTCCTGGTCTGCCTCGCGGTGTGGCTGGTGACGGCGGCGGGCGTGCTCTCGGCGGCGACGGTGCCGCACACGGCGTACGTCGCGGCGATCGGCGTGCAGCTGGCGCTCCTCGCCGCGCTGGGCTGGGCGGAGGGGGTGCGGCTGCTCGCGTCGCCCCGGGTCGGCGCGCGGCTGGTGCTGCCGCTCCTCCTGGTCGGGCAGACGGCGTGGAGCGCGGCGCTCGCCGTGGGCGGGCAGCTGCCGGCGGTGCTGGGCCTGCCGTTCGCGGCGCTCGCCGGAGCAGGGCTGGTGGTGGTCGTGGTGGCGGCCGGGCGGAGACGGCGTGGTGCGTCCGAGCGCGGCGTCGGGCGTCGCGGGATGCCCTCCGGTCGACGTCCCGTCGCCCTCGTCGCGGCTGTAATGATCCTGGCCGGGCCGATCGCGTTCAGTCTCCAGGTGCTCGACGCCTCCCTCGACGGTTCCGGCGGAGACGCGCTCGTCGGCCTGCGCTTCCCGCAGCGGGCCGAGACCTCGGCCCCGTTCGCCGTCTCACCTCCGGACGCCGTCGGCGGCCACGACTCGATGACCGCCGACGAGGCCTCCCTGGTCGCCGCGGCCCGAGCCGCCGGGGGCGGGGTGGACGGTGCGCCGCTGTTCCTCACCGACTCCTGGGCCATCGCGGCGCCGATCATCACGACGACCGGAGCGAGCGTGCTCACCGACGGCGGCTACTCGGGCCAGGCGCGCGTCTTCACCGAGCAGGACATCACCCGGATGATCGCGGCGGGGCGCACGCACCTGGTGGTGCTGAAGAACTCGGCACCGCCAACCGAGTCGGTGCGGAAGGCCGTGGTGGCGGACGAATGCACGCAGCTGCAGGAGTGGGGGCCGGCGCCGACGGAGCCGGGAGAGCGCGCCTCCGCGGTGACGGGCTTCTCCCTGTGGCGGTGCGGGTGACGAAGGCGTCGTTCCCGCAGCATCCGAGGAAGGCGGACGAGCGGGAATCGCTGTCGGCGCATCGTTCCAGGGGTCATGCCAGGCCGAGAAGGTCGAGAGTCCAGGCGTGAGCGAGGATGTTCTCCTCCTCTGCCTCGTCGGGCGCAGTCCCGCTGAGGTGGCCTCCCGAGGTCGTGCGCAGCACCACGTGAGCGGGGTCCGGGCACCGTGATATCGCTCGGTAGCGGCGCGCGAACTCCGTGATCGCCGACGCGTCGACCCGGGCGTCGCGTCGGCCGGCTCGGATCCACGCCGGCGGGAGCGGTCGGCTCCGGGCAGCCATCGATGCGATCGTCGCGAGAGGCGACAGTCCCGCGGAGAGGATCTCGGCGGGTTCGCCGAATTCCGCCCGGTCGGTCGATGCGAGGGCTGCAGATCGATCATCGAGTGCAGTGACGGGATCGAGGAACGGGTGGACGAGGTGCAGCCCTCGGAGTGCTGCGGGCCGTCGGAGGCAGACCGTCGCAGCGACCAGTGCTCCGGCGCTCGCCGCCGTGAGAAGGAGCCGGAGAGGGTCGATGCCGGGCAGATCCTGAAGCAGCGCCAGACAGGCGAGGAGGTCCTCGATCGGAAGGTCGCGTCCGAGACCGGTCGCCTGCCGATGCCACTCCCGGCCGTTCTCGCCGCCCCCACGTACATGGCAATAGACGATCGCGGCTCCACGCGCGAGCAAGTCGTCCGTGAAGGGATCGAACGGTCCCTCGAGACTGATGCCGTAAGCGCCGTACACATGGACGACGACAGGACAGGCGTCCGCGCTCTCCGGCAGAACCAGGGTCAGCGGGATCCGTGTGCCGTCCCGGCTCGTCGCGGTGAGCGACCGGACTTCCGTCCGCCTCGCCGGTTCGGCGGACAACGCCTCGCCCGGCACCGGGTCGACGCGCTGGGGCCGATGGACGGGGGAGGAGACGAGCAGGACCGGGAGGCGGGTGATCGGATCGACGGCGGGGAGCAGAACACCTGCCGGTGGCGCCGTCCAGAGGGCGTCAGCTCCACCGGCGGGCGACCAGACCGCCATCCGGCCGGCCGACCGGCCGAGGACGAAGAGATCCTCCCCTGCCTCCTGCAGATGGCCGGCATGGAGAGCAGGAGGAACGGGAACGTTCAGCGGAGGAGTCGAACCGGTCAGTTGGAGGAGGCCGTGACGTCGATCCAGAAGGGCGAGCCCGCCCGTGAAGGTGGAGACGTCCGCGTCCTCCGTGTCGAGGTCGAGGCGGTCGCACGACGGCGGGCCGTCCGATTCAGCGGTCAGCACCCAGTACCTGGAGCCCAGCGGGCCTCGGGAGCCGAGGACGGCGGTCGTGTGGGCGACGCTGCGCAGATGGAGCCGCCTCGTCCGGTCGGGCTCCTCGAGGAGGACGTGCGTCGTCCGGCTGCTGTGCCACCAGACCGCCTGCCACGGCCGACCTGCCGCGTCTCGGCGGATCCAGAGGAATCCGTCCGAGAACGATCGGATGCGCGGCGAGACGGGACGCTCGTCATGGGCGACCTCGATCACTCCGCCACCGGCAGCGACGGCGATGCTGATCCGATGCTGCTCATCGCCTCCCCGATCACCCACGATCGCGAAGGCGGTGCCATCCGGTGCGAGGACTATCGACTCCCGTGGCGCGACATTGAGGGTGTGCCGGAAGGGGCGTCCGTCCGGGTCGCGGAGGAGCACGGACCGGGAGCGCGCCTGCTCTTCCGGCGCACTCGACGGCTGCATCGCAGCGAGACCCCTCAGAGATCCGGAGAGCGCAGGAACCCGAGGCGGCAGCGCGCCGTCCCCGGTGATCCCCTCAGGCGCCTTGCTCACGCAACCGCGCTCCAGGCGTCTGTCGCAGCCGTGCCCGCACGGGAACAACGAGGATCAGCGAGAGCGCCGCCCAGGAGCCGACGAGCCCGAGAACGGCGCTCTGGACGGGCCAGACTACCAGACCCTCGCCGAGGGCCGCGCGACTGACCAGCCAGCAGACCGCACCGGTCGCCGCGACCGGTGCGGCCGCTGCCGTCGACGCAGCGAGGGCCAGTGCGAAGCTCTCGGAGAGGAGGAGCCCGACGATCTGGTGGCGCCGCATCCCCGCCGCCTGGAGAAGGGCGATCTCGCGGTCGCGGTCCTGCGCGGAGAGCGCGACGACCGCGGCGCTGGTGGCGAGCATCGATACCGCCACGATCGCGACGATCGTCAGAACATCGGTGAGGTCGGCGCGGGTCCCGGGCTGGACCGCCGTCGTCATGGCTACGACCGACTCCACCGCGCACAGGAGGACTCCTATTCCTCCGAGACCCGCCGCGAGCGGCGCGATCGTGGCGGCGCTGACCCGCACCCGGGCCGAGGCTGCCCGGACGCCGAGCGCGGGGACGACGAGACCCGATCGAGCCAGGAGAGCGTGCAGTGCACGGAGGACGAGCCCGACCGCCTCCGGACAGAGGAGGTACACGGCCAGGAGGAGGCTTCCTCCTGCATCGACGGCCAGGTTGAACATCGGAGCGGGTCCGGTCGCTCCGAGCTCTCGGGCGGAGCCGGACGCGGCGACGAGGCCGCAGGAGAGGAAGAGGAATACGAGGCCGCTGACGAGGCGCGCTGCGGTCGCACCGGTGTGGAGACGGCCGTCCTCGGACGCTCGGAGCGCAGCACTCGGCGGTGTCCGGGCGGCGCGGCGCGCGGGCAGTACTCCGCCGGCGAGCGTGGTGAGCGCTCCGAGCCCCACGGTGGCCACTGGGGCCCAGGGTGACAACGTGAAGGCCGGAAGATCGACGACGGACGAGACCGCGCCGTTGAAGGCGGGAACAGCCCAGAACGCCAGCAGCGTCGAGAGCAGCGCCCCGAGGAGGGCACCGGTGAGACTCACGATGCCGATCACGAGCAGGGTCGCACCGAACACCTGCATCGGCGAGGCACCCAGAAGGAGCCAGAGCGCGTGCGTGCGACTCGTGGCCGTGACGCTCGCGCGGCCGACGACCGTCAGGGCGACGCACGCGACGAGTGCCACCACGGCGTAGATCGTGATCGAGAGGATCCGGAACTCCTGGAGACCGACGCCGGCGTCCGAGGCTGCGGCGGCGAACGAAGGGTCCCCGGTCCACGCGAACTGGTGGACGCACAACCCGACCAGGGTGGCGACCAGGGCGACCACGGCTGTCGCAGGTGACCACAGGCGCCAGTCGGCGGCGAACATGCGAACGACGTAGCGGGACACGACTCAGGACCTGGCCTCTTCGAGGATGCTCAGCAGCTCGTGGCTCGTCCGGCGGCCGGTCGTCCTCACTGTTCCCCCGTCGTGCATCACCACGACGGTGTCCGCCAGCGCCGCGGCTTCGAGATCGTGCGTGACCATCACGACCATCCGGCCCTCGTCCGCCATGCTTCTCAGCGTCGACAGGACGATCTGCGAGCTGTGCGAGTCCAGGGACCCGGTCGGCTCGTCGGCGAAGACGATGCTGGGCCGCCGCGCGAGGGCGCGGCAGAGAGCGGTCCGCTGCTGCTCTCCTCCGGAGAGTGTCCGTGCAGGTGCATGACGCCGATCCCCCAGACCGAACGCCTCGACCAGCCCACGGATCCGGTCATGCGGCACGGGTGACCGGTCGAGCCGGAAGGGGAGCGCGATGTTCTCCTCGACGTCGAGGAAGGGCACGAGGTTGTACTGCTGGAAGACGAAGCCGATCTCGGTGCGGAGCATGCGGGAGCGCTCGGCCGCCGACAGGCGGTACACGTCCCGGCCGTTCACCTCGACGGTGCCCGTCGCCGGTCGATCCAGACCGCTGAGGCACATCAGGAGCGAGGTCTTGCCGGAGCCGGAGCTGCCGACGACAGCAGCGAGTCCGCCTCCTTCCAGATGGATGTCGCAGCCGCGCAGGACGGTCGTCGTCCGCCGACCCGCGGCGACGGTCTGCCCGACGGCACGCGCCTGGAGCATGGGGATCATGAGAGCGCCTCCTCAGGCGTGGTGAATGGCCTTCCCCCTCTCCGGACGCCCGCGATCCCCGATAGTGCGGGATCGCGCGCGTTCGCGGGCGACGGTCAGCAGTTGCCCCACGTGATCGAGCTGGGCCAGCCCGGGCACGGCGAGACGATGCTGAAGGTGCTGACGCGCGCAGCATCGTGTGCGTCGGTCTCGCCTTCGAGCGTCTGGAACTCAAGAATCCGGTTCATGGTGTTCACCTCCTCTCTTCCTGTCAGGCGGACTCGGTCAGAGTCCGAAGGGCAGGGCGGATCTCCCCGTCTCGAGCTCGTCGAGGGCCGCGATCACTCCGAGCGACCCGGTCAGGTAGTCGGACGAGAGCCGGAGGTTCTGATTGCCTCGGAAGAAGACGCCGCTGTCATCGAGCACGGCATGGAGGCGCAGCGAACGGATGTGCGAACGGAGGACCTCGTCGAGTTCTGCGCTGGGCCGATGGCGTGTGCGGCGGTTCAAGTAGATGAGGAACCCGGACAGACCGTGGGCGAGCGAGGCTTGCGCGCACTGCTGATAGGTCGCGGCGGCATCGATGGCGGCGAGGGACTCCGCGAAGAGCTCGGCGCCTGTCACCCGCTGCAGCTCGAGGATCGCCAGACCCGGACCGGTCGACCCGATCCCGAGATAGGGGAGCGTTCTCCACCCCTCGTCGAACTCGAGGGTCCCGTTGCGGGTGATCGTGCATCGTGAGAGATCGGCGTCGATGGCTCGTACAGCGAGCGAGACGTAGAAGTCGTCTCCGGTGGCTTCATGGAGCCGAGCGAACAGGATCGCGGCGGCGCACCATCCGTGGAGGAGGCCGACGGAAGCTCCCCGCGCATCCTCGTCGAGGAGTGCGGCGAGATGGTGGGCCGCCTCGGACGGATCTTCTCCTTCTGCGAGATCGGCGAGCCCTGCGCCGGCCCACCCCGACCAGAGGGTCGGACCAGAGGGGGTAGCCGCACGCGTGGACTGCAGGGCATCGAGTGTGCGCGTGAGTCCTGCCTCGCGTGCAGCGAACCGGATTCCCTCCCGCCCGCAGAGCCCGCGCGAGCGCACTCCGGCGACGCGACCGGCGAGCCAGCGATCAGCAGCCTCGAGATCCGCGTCTCCCGACCGCCCCAGAAAAGTGATGGCTCCCGCCGCGCCGTAGGGAAACCCCGCACGATGATCGGCGCTGTCGCGGGCGAGAAGAGGGATGTCTCCGGGAACGACAGGAGCGTCCTCCGCCCACTCGAGAACCGACGTGACACCTCGGACGATCAGATTCCGCAGCTGGTGGTCGGAGCAGGCGGCAAGACGATCGACGCGCTCGTCCACCGATCTCCGGCTCGAGGCGGGAAGAGCGTCGAGGGTGTGCGCCCTCACAGACCGCAGCACGGCGGACGGGACGGCGAGGTCGTCTGCGGCTGCTCGCAAGAGCTGCTCGATCTTCGCGACGTTGCCCTGGTCGGCGATCGTCGCATGAGGGAAGAGGAGATCGAGTTCGAGGATCCCCAGCGACCACTCGTCGGCTCGCGTCCCCCTCAAGCCTTCCCGGGGCTCGTATCCGGGAGCTCCCTGGCCGGACCGCCACTCGGGATCCATCCTGTGCGCGAACTCGAAGTCGAGCAGGCACGGATGCGTTCCGTTCCGCATGATGACGTTCTTCGGGTGGATGTCCCCGAGAAGCCATCCGGCGCGGTGCACGGAGGAGAGCGCAGCGTCGAGGCGTGCGACGGTCGCGCTCAGCCACGAGGTGTACCCGTCGTCGACAAGAAGCCAGGGGGCCGGACGGAGCAGCGGAGTCCGAGTCATCCACTCGCGCTTAAGATCGTTCCCCTCCACGTGCTCCATGACCAGGTATCGGTGCTCCCAGGCGGTGAAGGAACCGTAGAAGACCGGTACGCAGCCC
Source organism: Rathayibacter sp. AY1B6 (assembly GCF_002932755.1). Classification (NCBI taxonomy): domain Bacteria; kingdom Bacillati; phylum Actinomycetota; class Actinomycetes; order Micrococcales; family Microbacteriaceae; genus Rathayibacter; species Rathayibacter sp. AY1B6. The sequence continues at coordinate 22,678 of NZ_PSWL01000029.1, read as the reverse complement.
AGGTACTGCAGATCCACCAGCACCTCCTCCTCGTGGGCCAGACGTGTCACCGCGTCGACGCCGTCGCCGTCGAGCCCGGCATGTGGACGCGCCTCCTTGAGGACCACCACTGTCCCGATCGGGACGAACTCATCCGTCGTCGCTTCGGCGAGATAGACTCCGCCGCCGTTCGAGAAATGCAGGGCTGAGAGCATGTCGAAACCGAAGGCGACCTCTCCTTCTTCCTCTCCCTCGACCTCGACGGAGTCTGGAAGCGACGCCCAGGGAGGGGGCGTGTAGGCCGGTCGCCGGACGTCCTCGATCTCGTTCCCGTCCGGATCGATGAGTGTCGAGACGAAGCCCGTGTCGGTCTCGGACGGGAGGAAGGCCCCGTATCGGAAGTGGACCGGGCCGGACCGCCAGCGCCGATCGGAGAGTATGTAGGGACCTCTGCAGCCGGCCAGAAGGGCGTCGAGATCCTCCAATGCGCGGGCGAACTCGTCGTCCGAACCGGGGTACACCGCGATGAACTTCCCGGCTCCAGCCCGATCGGCGTACTTGCCGTTCTGCATCAGGAGGAGATCGGCGCTCGCGAGGTGCTTGAACGGCAAGCGGGAGCCGAAGCAGTGGCGAGAGGTCGCGTCGAGGATCGTCCGAGCATCGCCGAGAGTGGTCGAGAGGTGGATCTTCCACCCCTGCCTCGGCAAGGACGATCCGTCGGGTATCCAGTTCCGCCACGGGCGGGACTCCCTCGTCTGCCAGCCCTCGGGTGCGCGATGCGCGACATCGAAAACATCGCCCTCGACGGGGTCCTCGTCGCCGGCGAGGGCGTAGAACGGCATCCCCGGGCGGCAGTACTGGAGGTACTCGAGGTCGAGCGGCATCGCTTCCCCTTCCTCGGCGGCGTGACCCACCGAGCAGACGGCGCGGTGCTGACTCCGAGGCTACGAAGGGCTCCGGCCGGGCGCTTCCCGCCGGGGTCATGGATGACAATGACCGGGGTCACAGCAGGGACATGACCGTGGTCACGGGTCTCGCTCTCGGTGCCCGGGCTACCATTGTCGACATGGGCTCATCTCCGGGGACGGACGCGGCTTCTTCCGTTCCGTCGGCGGGGGAGCCCGCGCGTGCCGGGCTCGGGTCCTCCTCCTCGTCGAGCGCAGTGGACAGGACGGTCGTCGCTCTCCAGGTGATCGCACTCTGCTGCCTCGTCATGGCGGGGAGCCTGGGAGTCGTCGACTCCGCTCAGAGGGGCGCCGGTCCACCGGTCGCGGCAGTCGCGTGGCTCGCGCTGGCACCCGTGATCGCCGGGATCTGGGTCGTTCGGCCGCGCATGATGAGAGCGGGGCACGGGGCCGCCGTGACGGCGGTGTCCGTCGTCGCCGCGACGCCGGTCGTCGTCTTCGGCCGGCTCGATTTCACGATCCCGGTCCTCCTCCTCGTCGTGGCGTTCGCGGTGGTCGACGTCTCGCTCCGCGCAGGGGCGCACGCGATGATCTGGATCGCCTCCGTCGGACTGGCCCTCCACGTCGGGGGTGCCGTCGGCTCGGGGAGGACGCTCCTCTCCGGGGCTCTCGACGGTGTGCTCAACGTGGTGCCGGTGGCCGTGCTGATGTGCTTCGGGATCGCCCTGGGTCTCTCTCTTCGGGGATTCGAGAGCGAGCGATCCGCTGATCAGCGGGTGATCCGGCGCTTGCATCGCGCGTCCGCGACGGAGAGGGAGCTGCTGCTGTCGGACGAGCGTGCCCGGAGCGCTCGTGAGCTGCACGACGGCCTCGGGTACAAGCTGACCCTCGTCTCGATGAGTCTCGAGCTCGCCGATCGCCTGCGCCCCGCCGATGCCGAGCAGGCGTGGGCAGAGGTCCGCACGGCTCGATCCGCGTCGAGCGAGGCGCTCGCGGACATGCGGATGTGGGTGAGAGCGCTCAGCCCCGTCCGGAACCAGGGCGCCCGCGGGCTGGCCGCGCTGGAGCTGATCGCGGAATCCTTCCGCGGCACAGGGGTCACCGTCGATGTGGTCGGCGACACGGCCTCGGATCGTGTCCTCACGAGCGACGACGAGATCGCGCTCGTCGTCTATCGGGGCGTTCAGGAAGGGCTGACGAACGCCTTGCGGCACGGCGCTGCCCGCAGTGTCCGCATCGATCTCGAGACCGAGGACAGCCGGCTCGAGCTCTCGATGCTCAGTGACATCGACGCGGGCAGACGGTCCGGTATCCGCGACGGCGAGCCCGAGCTGGGCTTCGGGCTGCGCGGCCTCGACGATCGCGCGACGGCTCGCGGGGGGCGGCTGACGGCGCGGCGCATCGACGACCGGTTCCTCCTGCGTCTCGCGATCCCTCTCGGACGCGGCGGCGGGGAACACGAGGGGCGCGCTTCGTGACGGAGACGACGCCGAGGCGAGTGCTGCTGGTGGAGGACCAGCAGATGATCCGCCGCGGGCTGGTCATGCTCCTCTCGACGGTCGAGGGGGTCGAGATCTCGGCCCAGGCCGAGAACGGACAGGTCGCTCTGCAGATTCTGCACACGACGGAGGTGGACGTCGTCGTCACCGACGCGCGGATGCCGGTCATGGACGGCGTGGAGCTCGCTGCCGAGAGCGCGCGGCGGCACCCGCATCTGCCCGTCCTCCTCCTGACCACCTTCGACGACCACGCGCTCGTCCAGGAGGCCCTGGCCGCAGGAGCGGCCGGATTCCTCCTCAAGGACACCTCGGTGGAGGGCCTCGTCCTGGCGCTCGACGCCGTGATCGCCGGCGGGATGGTGATCGATCCGCGCGTAGCCCGACCGGCCGTCCAGCCGGGCCGCACCGGCGAGAGCCCGTTGGCGCTGCTCACGCGGAGTGAGCGGGTGGTCGCCGAGCTGGTAGCGGAAGGGAGCACGAACCGGGAGATCGCCGCCGCGCTCGTGCTCGCGGAGGGCACCGTCAAGAACCATGTGTCCTCGCTCCTGCGCAAGCTCGGCGCCCGCGATCGCACCGCCCTCGCGCTCGCGCTCCACAGAGCACTCCATCCGGACGGCGTCTGACCACCGGCCCGGTGCAGGCCTGGCGCCCCGTCCGCGCGATGCCGGCCCGCCGCCTATCCTTGAGGGCGATGTCGAACTCCCGCGCCGAGGCCGCCTACCTGCGCTCCCTCGGCGCCTTCCGGACACCGACCCTCGATCTCCTGCACGGCCGCTACGCCCCGTTCGTCGTCGCCGCCCTGTCGCTCGTGTTCACGGTCGACCGGCAGGCGGTGGCCGTGGCCGACGCGCACGCCGAGGTGGGGGAGCTGCTCGAGGAGCTGCGCTCGGCCGGGTACGACGAGGGCGAGCGCGCGCTGCCGAGCGGCACGGCGCGCGAGGTGTGCCGCTACTGGGTCCGCGTCGGCTGGCTCGTGCCGCAGATCGAGGGCGAGGCCGAGGTCTACCGGATGAGCGCCCACGCCGTGAGCGCCCTCGAGATCACCGGGCGCACCGGAGGCGGACGCACGCGCGTCTCGAACTCGCGGGTGCGCACCCTGCTGGAGGCGGTCGAGCGGCTGGCAGCGGACGTCGAGCCCGACCCGGAGGCGCGGCTCTCACGGCTCCGCGAGGAGCGGGCCCGCCTGGACGCGGAGATCGCCGCGCTCGAGGAGGGCGCCGGTCTCGAGCCGGCCGACGACGAGCAGCTCCTCGAGGAGGCGGAGAACGTGGTGCATCTGGCCCGCGAGCTGCCGGCCGACTTCGCGCGGGTGGCGGAGTCGATCAAGGCGATGCAGCGCGACGTGGTCGCGGACCTGCGCCGCGACGTCCGCCCGACCGGCGAGGTGCTGCGGGAGTACTTGGAGCGCGGGCAGCACGTGATGCAGGCCACCAGCGAGGGCCGTGCGTTCGCCGGGGCGCTGCGCCTCCTGGGCGACCCCGAGCGGATCGACGCGCTCGCCGACCAGCTCCACACCGTGCTCGTGCAGCCCTTCTCGCGCCTGATGGACCCGGCGCAGCGCGCCGAGCTCAGCGCGATCGGACGCCGGGTGGAGCTGGGGGTGCAGGAGGTGCTGACCGCGCAGCGCCGCGCCTCCCACGTCATCACGGGTCAGGTCCGCACCCACGATCCGGCTCGCGACCGCCAGGTGGACGAGCTGCTGCGCGAGGTGATGGCGGGGCTCCAGGAGTGGACGGGCGGGATCTCGCCGGATGCGCCGGTCGCGCCGCTGCGGCACCTGCCCGTCGCCGGGATCGGCCACCTGCGGCAGACGCTCGGCGATGTGCGCCCTGCCGGAGGGCCGGCGCCGCTGGCCGGAGACGACGGCGACGCGGAGTTCGTCGGCGACGACAGCCGGGCCTGGGGCGGTCCCCGCTATGCGGAGCTGGAGGCGTACGTCGCGCGGCTCGGCGACGAGTTCGATCTGGCGGACGCCTTCAGCGCGGCTCCGGAGGACACACGACGGCCCGTCGACCTGCTCGGGCTGCTGGAGATCGCGCACCGGACGGGCCTCGTCGACCGCGAGGGCTACTCCGTCGTCAGCGCCCGCCGACCCGACGGGACCGTGCGCCGCTTCGCCTTCGGATCCGTGACCGCCCGCACCCAGGAGGAGACCGACGATGAGTGACCCCGTGGCGATCGACGAGCCCGCCGTCGATCCGTTCATCGCGCCCGTGTCGATGGAGGAGGACCCCGACGAGCTCTTCCCCGGCGACCGCGGCGTCCTCGACACCGAGGTGCGCCGCGTGCTCGTGCACGTGCTGCAGCGCCGCTTCCTCCTCGCCGACCGCCACCGCGAGCAGTGGGCCGTGCTCCAGGAGCACCGGCAGTTGATCGAGTCGCGGCTCAACGACCTGTTCGTGCGGCTCGTCGTCGACCACGAGCGCGGGGTCGCCTACAAGCAGCAGGTGCGCTCCGACGAGGTCGAGATGCCGGTGCTGCTGCGCGACCTCCCCTACACCCGCGCCGAGACGCTGGTGCTGGTGCACCTGCGCACGGTTCATCAGCGGGAGTCGGCGGCCGGCGAGCCGTCGGCGCGGGTGGACGTCGAGGAGGTCGAGCAGACGGTGCTCAGCTACTTCGCCGACGCCGAGCGCGACACCGCGCGCCGGCAGCGCATGGTCCGCAAGGCGCTGGAGCGGCTCGGCCGCGACGGCATCGTCGACGAGGAGTCCGCAGGGCGGTACCGGATCAGCCCGATCGTGGAGATCGTGCTGAGCGCGCCGAAGCTGCGGGAGCTGAGCGACTGGCTGCACGGGCGCAGAAGCGAGGAGGCGTCTCCGGCCGGGGGAGCGGCGCTCGCAGAGGAGCCCGGCTCCGTGGATCGGGAGCCGGCGGACGAGGACCTCCCCGACGACGACGTCCTCCCCGACGACGACGTCCTCCCCGACGACGACACCCCCGACCCGGAGGACGACCCCCGATGACGATGCTCGACACCCTCTTCGGCCTGATCCCCGCCGCCTCGCGCGGTCAGCAGTGGCTCGCCGAGGACCTGCAGCTGGTCAACTGGGGCGGCTACGACGGCGCGCACCGGGTCCGCTTCTCGCCCGGCGCCACGCTGCTCTGCGGCGGCTCCGGGTCCGGCAAGTCGACCCTGATGGACGCCTACATCGCCCTGATGATGCCGCACACCACGCCGTTCAACGGCGCTTCCAACGGCGGAGTGACCGGTCGGCCCCGCGGCGAGGATCAGCGCAACATCCTCTCCTACGCCCGCGGGAAGCTCGACGAGTCGCGGACGGAGGAGGGCACGACCATGCGCGTCCTGCGCGGCGACGGAGTCGACACCTGGACCGCCGTCGCGATGACCTGGGTCGACCACGACGGCTCGCGGTTCAGCGCGGTCCGCGCCTGGTACGTCCCGGCCGGTTCCCGCGTGCTCGAGGAGACGGTGCGCGTCCGCGCGAGCGCCGAGGGCCCGATCGACCTGACCGCGCTCGACCGCGCAGCGGCGCACCGCTTCTCCGATGCCTCGCTCCGGGCGGCGGGACTGGACCCGCTCGCGACGGATCGCGAGTTCTCGGCGCGCCTGCACGCGGTGCTCGGCATCGGAGCGGCGGGAGCCGGATCGAAGGCGATGAGCCTGCTCGCCCGCATCCAGGCGGGTCAGCAGATCACCACCGTCGACGACCTCTACAAGCGGCTCGTGCTCGAGGAGCCCGAGACCCTCGCCTCCGCCGACGCGGTCGTCGCCCACTTCGACGAACTCGAGAGCACCCGGCAGCGGATGCTCACCGCCCGTCAGCAGGTCGCGGCACTCGAGCCGCTGCGGGGCTTGCGCCTGCGCATCGCCGCGTCCGCGGAGCGCGTGCGCCTCATCGACGCGCTCGGGGAGTTCGACGCCCCGGTGTCGCCGGCGGCCCTGTGGCGGGCGGAGCAGCGCCTCGGCCTGCTGCGCGACGTCGAGGCGGAGCTGCGCGAGCGCACCCGCGCCGTCGACGCCGTGCTCCGAGAGAAGCGGGCGCTCGCCGAGGCGGCGGAGTCGGAGCGGGACGGCCTCGCCGAGGTGCTGCGGGCCTCCGGCGGCGACCGCCTCGAGACGGCCCAGCGAGAGCTCCGCGAGGTGGAGCGGCGGCTCGAGACGGTGCGCGACAGCAGGATGCGGCTCGACGAGGATCTGCGGGCCCTGGGTGAGGAGGAGACCACCCGCAAGGGCTTCGAGAGGGCTCTCGCACGCGCTTCCGACGTCACGAGCGCCGCCGCGACGAAGCGCGACGCCCGAGCGGCCTACGCGGAGGCGACGACGGAGCGCACGGCGGCGGTCCGCGCTCTCGTCGACCTCGACGCGGAGCACCGCGCGGCCTCCCAGCATCAGGACAGCATCCCGAGGCCGCTGCACGAGGCGCGGGAGATCATCGCCCGTGCGGCGGACCTCCCGGTCGACGACCTGCCCTTCGTGGGAGAGCTCGTCGAGGTGCGGAGCGAGTTCGAGCCGTGGCGGGACGCGTTCGGCCTCGCTCTCGGCGGCTTCGCGACGACGCTCCTGCTCGATGTCGCCCATCTCGACCGCTTCCGCTCCGCCGTCGATGCGGTGCGCTTTCCGATCCGCCTCCGCTACGAGGGCGTGCAGACAGGTCTCGAGGAGGTGCGCGGCCTCGATCCGTCGACACTGCCCGGCCGTCTGGACTACCGCTCCACGCCCTTCACCGGGTGGCTGCAGGACCGCCTCGAAGACCGTTTCGGCTTCGTCTGCGTCGACAGCGCCGGCGACCTCGGCCGGCACCGGCTGGCACTCGCTCTCTCAGGGCAGCTCTCTCAGGGCCAGCGCGGAGCGCACGGCGGCCACGGCGCGGCGAACGTCCTGGGCTTCTCGAACTCGCGCAGGCTGCGCGAGCTGAGTGCCCTCGTCGAGACGGCTCGCGCACGCAGCGCGGCGGCGACAGAGGCGTCCCGAGTCGCGGAGGAGGCACTCGACGCTGTCGAAGACCGCCTCGTCCGCTTCGCCCGCATCGCCGGACTGTCCTGGGACCAGGTCGACGTCGATTCCCTTGTCGCCGAGCAGGAGCGCTGGACCTCGGTGCTCGAGGAGGTGGCGGAGGTGAATCCCGAGTTGGCGCGGCTGCAGGAGCAGATGGACGGGCTGCGCGGCCGCCTCGAGCGCCTCCGCCAGGAGATCGCCCGCGCCGGGGTGGAGCGCGAGCGGATCGAGGCGGAGTGGGCCGTCGTGGTCGACGACGTCGACGCGAGCCAGGGGGTTCTCGATGCGGCGGAGCGCGCCGGACGGGAGCTCGACGACGACCAGCGCGCCTTCCTCGACGCCCGGTTCACGCTGACCGAGGCCGCGGCGTCCGGCAGCGCCTCGGACGTCCTGGTCCGCTTCGACGCCGCGCTGGCCACGGCGGCGCAGCGTCTCGCGGAGGACCGCCGCTCCGCAGCCGAGGCGCACGAGCAGCAGCGGGAGAGCGCCGGCCGGATCATGGCAGGCTTCCTCGACCGCTGGCCGAACCCCAACCTGCTGGTGGACCCCGAGGCGTCCGCGGGTGATTTCGAGCGGCTGCTCGACGCTCTCGAGACCAGCGGCCTGCACCGGCTCGAGACCGAGTGGCGCGACAGCCTGCTCACTCTCTCCGGCAACGACCTCACGAGCTTCGACTCCACGCTCGGCCGCTCGCTGCGGGAGATCCGCGAGCGGATCGAGCCGATCAACGTGATCATGCAGGATCTGCCGTTCTACGACGACGGTCACCGCCTGCAGATCACCACGCGCGAGAACCAGTCGGAGGTGCGCCGCCGGTTCCGCCGCGAGCTCCGGGACGTGCGCGCCCAGATCCAGGCGGTGTCCACGGAGGAGGAGCGCGAGCAGGTCTACCGGCGGATGTCCCGACTCATCCAGCGGCTGCGGCGCACCGCACCCGATTTCGGCGACCTCGTCGACGTCCGCAACCACGTCCGTGTCAGCGCCGAGCGCGTGGACGCCGTCACCCGAGCGCACGTGGCGCTGTACGACCACATCGGCGAGAAGTCCGGCGGGGAGTCGCAGGAGCTGATCGCCTTCATCGTCGGAGCTGCGCTGCGCTACCAGCTCGGCGACGCGGGAGCCGATCGCCCGCGGTACGCCCCGGTCTTCATGGACGAAGCGCTGATCAAGGCCGACGCCCACTTCACCAAGCGGGCGATCGGCGCGTGGCGCGGTCTCGGCTTCCAGCTCGTGATCGGTGCCCCGAACGACAAGTACAGCGCGATCGAGCCGCACGTCGAGGTGGAGTACGACATCCTCAAAGACACGCGCGGACGCTCCTGGGCCAGGCCGAAGGTGGGCCTGGGAGAGAGGTGACCGATGCCGAGTCTGACCACTCCTGACGGTGCGATGAAGAGCGTGGCCGCCGCGCTTCGGAAGACCTGGGCTGACAGAGTACTCGCCGATCTCGACGGCGCGGAACCGGATCCGATCTCCGTGGGCCTTCGTCCGGGAGTGACGTCGCCGTCGCACGTCGCCGAGGTGGGCTTCGGACCCTGGAGTTCATGGTTGCGGCTGTGGGACGGCTTCAACCTGGGCGACGTCAGCGGCATCAGCTGTATCCGGTCCTCCATCAACGTCCAAGGCGTCGCGGTCGATGCTCCTCTCCAGTTGATCGTCGACTCGCTCGAGACCGCCTTCGCGGTTCTGCAGCAGGAGAGGGCGGGCGGACCGCTCGCGTTCGTGGAGAGGGGTCGTCTGGCCGCGATCTCGTTGCGCACGTCAGGAGCGATCCTCACGCCGAGGGTCCTGGAGCGCATTGCAATGTTCGCTGATCCTGACATCGATGTCCTCGTGGAAGCCGTCGCCTGGCTTCGCGGTCACTCGGACCTGAGCGGGTGGACGAGTCGTCAGCTTCCTCTGCCCGGGGCGCACTCGAAGTGGCTCGTCAAGCATCTTCGCCTTCTGGACGTGCTGACAGGACGCGACCTAGGAACCGAACTGCGACCGCGTCTCGCCGTCCTCCATCTGACTTACGTGGACCCGCAGTATCTCGAGAGCGGCCGACGTCGACACGATTCGTGGACGACGGGCGATCTGCACTCCCTTCCGTACGAACCGCGCGTCATCGTCGTGGTGGAGAATCGAGACTGCAGGCTGTGGTTCCCGGATCTGCCCGGCGCGCTCGTCATCGAGGGGGGCGGGAGCGCCGCCGCCTCCCTTCTGGCCGACGTCGACTGGCTCAGGGACGTCGAGCACGTTGTCTACTGGGGCGACATCGACAGTCGCGGGTTCTCCATCCTCGCCGACCTCCGCTCGGCTCTCGCCGAGCACGGTGTCCCGGTCCGGTCGATCCTCATGGACGGCGACGCCGCCCGACGGTTCGCATCTCGTGGAGTGAAGCACGACCCTCACGGAACACCGCTCCGTGCGTCGCGCACTCGGCCGAGAGGCTTGACCGAGCACGAGAGAGAGGCCTACTCGGTGGTCGCGACCTCAGGACCGGCGCCCTTCAGACGGATCGAGCAGGAGAGGATCCCGCTCGAGGACGCCTGCCGAGAAGTCCTTCGCGCTATCGGGGAGTCGAACTGACAGGGCCTGCACGCTCGGCGCCTGTCCCTACTTCCCGATCTTCGCGTGGCTGCGCGAGTAGGCGAAGTAGATCACGAAGCCCACGGCCAGCCAGATCAGGAAGCGCAGCCAGGTCTCGATCGAGAGGTTGAGCATCAGGTAGGTGCAGATCAGGGCGGAGAGCAGCGGGAGCCACGGGTTCAGCGGGACCCGGAAGCCGCGCTTCAGGTCGGGCCGCTTGCGGCGCAGCACCACGACGCCGACCGAGACCAGGACGAACGCCGAGAGCGTGCCGATGTTGACCATCTCCTCGAGCACGCCGATCGGGGTGAGCCCGGCGAGCAGGGCGACGACGATCGTCACCACCACGGAGGTGAACCACGGCGTGCGCAGGCGCGGGTGGACCGTGGCCAGGCGCCGCGGGAGGAGTCCGTCGCGCGCCATCGCGAAGATGATGCGCGTCGCTCCGATCAGGAGCGTCAGCACGACGGTGGTCAGACCGGCGACGGCGCCGGCCGAGATGACCGTCGCCATCCAGGTCTGCCCGTGGTACGCGAACGCGTTGGCGAGCGCGGCGGACGGGTCGAGCTCGCGGTAGGGGACCATGCCGGTCACGACGAGGGCGACGGCGCAGTAGAGGACCGTGCAGATGATCAGCGAGGCGATGATGCCGATGGGCAGGTCGCGCTGGGGCCGGCGGGTCTCCTCCGCGGTCGTCGCCACGACGTCGAACCCGATGTAGGCGAAGAACACCAGGGAGGCGCCGGCGATGATGCCGCCGACCCCGAACGTGGCCGGCTCGATGCCCGAGAGGAACTGGAGCAGCGGCTGGGTCAGCCCGGATGCGGACTGCGAGGGCTCGGCGGCGGGGACGAACGGCGTGTAGTTGGCGGTGTTCACGAACTGCAGGCCCGCGATGATGACGAACAGGACGATGAACAGCTTGATCGCGACGAGCACCAGGTTCACGCGCAGCGACTCCTTGATGCCGAAGGTCATCAGCGCGCCGAGCACGAGGACGAGCAGGATCGCCGGCACGTCGACGACGCCGCCGTAGGTGAGCGCCGGTGGGAGCGTCACTCCCAGCTGCTGCAGCAGCGACCCGAGGTAGGCGCTCCACCCTTGCGCGACCACGCTCGCTCCGAGGAACAGCTCGAGGATCAGGTCCCAGCCGATGATCCAGGCGAAGAGCTCGCCGAGGGAGGCGTAGGAGAAGGTGTAGGCGGAGCCCGACACCGGGACCGTGGAGGCGAACTCGGCGTAGCACATGGCCGCGAGGGCGCAGGCGAAGGCGGCCACGACGAAGCTCAGGACGATCGCCGGCCCGGCGATGTCGTGGGCGGCGCGGCCGGTGAGGGTGAAGATGCCGGCGCCGATGACGACTCCGACGCCGAAGACCGTGAGATCGAGCGCGGTCAGCGACTTCTTGAGCTTGTACTCGGGCTCATCGGTGTCGGCGATCGACTGCTCGACGGACTTGGTGCGGAGGAGGCTCACGGTGGTTCTCTCTGTGGGCTGCGGGGTGGAGGCGCGAGGGCCACTGGGGAGGATAGCGGGGCCGGCGCCTCTGCCGCGCCGGGCGTCGCCCGAGTACGCTTCCCGGCCATGAGCAGGATCTTCTCCGTGGCGTTCGCCGACGTGCACCCCCTCTACGTGGCGAAGGCGGAGCGCAAGGGCCGGACGAGGGAGGAGGTCGACGAGGCGGTGCGCTGGCTCACCGGCTTCTCGGACGAGGAGCTGACCCGGCACCTCGACAGCAGGACGACCTTCGAGGAGTTCTTCGCGGCGGCGCGCCTGCCTCCGGAGGCCTCAGCCATCACGGGGGTGATCTGCGGTGTGCGGGTCGAGACGATCGAGGATCCGCTGATGAAGCGCATCCGGTACCTCGACAAGCTGATCGACGAGATCGCGAAGGGGCGGCCGATGGCGAAGGTGCTGCGAGCGCCCGCGGTCGGCTGAGCCGACAGCCCCGGGCGCTCCTCCACAGGTGCCGATCCGCTCCGGTCATCCCCGGTCCGGGCCTGCGGGATCCTGCTGTGCCCGCCACGCGAGCAGGGTGTCGGACATGACATCCACACAGCGAACCCCTGCTCCTCCCTCCCGCCGCCGCGATCCCGAAGTCCTGCAGGCGAGCGCGATCCAGGACCTCCTGGCGGCTGTCCCCTCCATCATCGGCATCCGGCCGGAGGAGTCCGTCGTGGTGGTGCCGTTCCTCGGCACGCGCGCCGGGGGAGGCTTCCGGATCCCGCTCCCGGAGGCACTGCGCGGGAGGGAGGCCGAGGCGCTGGCGGGCGGCTGCGCGGCCGTGATGGAGACGATGCCGCGGGCCACCGGTGTGCTGGTGGTGGTCTGCACCCGTGCGGGCTACGCGGAGGAGCGGGGGATCCCGCATCTCGACCTCGGTCGCGCGGTGCTCCGGTGCCTGGAGCGCACGCGCCTGGACATCGTCGCCGTGGCCTGCATCGCCGCCGACGGATGGGGGCGCTACACGGACGCCGAGGAGTGCCGCAGGCCACGTCCGCTCCTCGAGATCGAGCGGAGCGAGACCGGCGTCCTCGCCCGAGCGGTGGCCGACGAGCCTCTGGACATCGACGCGCTCTCGGTGCTGCCGCCGGTCGCCGAGGCCGATCGCACGCTCGTCGCGGAGGTGCTCCGCCGGCCGCCCCTGGTCGACGACACGGAGCGGCTCGTCGAGCGCTGGCTCAGCGGGCCGCGGGACGTCCGCCGCGAAGGACTGATCGTGCGTACCCTGCAGTCGCCGCCCCTCCGCGACCGGGTGACCGTGCAGATCGCGCGGAGCGCGCAGGCGGGGGTCGGTGTGCCACCCGTCGCGGTCGGCGAGGCCCGCGCCGGAACGGACGACGACCACGACCTCGAGCTGTCGGCCCTGCTGCTCGGCAGCGGGCGCGCTCCCGAGCGCGCCCGTCTGGCGCGGGCGACCGGGCTCCTCGCCCGTGCTGCCGCGCTGGCGCCGGAGGAGGCGCGCTCCTCCGTGCTCACCGTGCTCGCCTGGTGCTGGTGGGCGAGGGGAGTCTCGAGCCTCGCCGGGCTCCATCTCGACGAGGCGCTGCGGCTCGACCCCGACGACTCGATGGCTCGGCTCCACGCCTCGCTGTTCGCGGCCCGTCCCCTGCCGGACTGGGTGCTCGCCGCCGCTGCGGAGGCCCTCGACGCCGCCGGCGCCTGAGGTCGGGCGCCGGGGCGACGCGCTCGCCCGCAGACCTGTCGCCCTTGCGCCGGGGGAGGGTCGGCCCTAATGTGCAACCACATGGTTGTACGAACGGACACCGACATCGACCTGCTCTTCCGGGCGCTGGCCGACAGCACCCGACGCGACATCGTCGCCCGGGTGCTGGTCGGCGAGCAGTCCGTCTCCGCACTCGCGGCGCGCTACGAGATGTCGTTCGCGGCGGTGCAGAAGCACGTGGCCGTCCTCGAGCGGGCGGCACTCGTCCGCAAGCGGAGGAGGGGGCGGGAGCAGCTGGTGCAGGGCGAGGTCGCCGCAGTGCGGCGGGCGTCGCGCCTGCTCGACACGTACGAGCAGCTGTGGGCGGGGAGGATCGACCGCATGTCGGACCTCCTCGACGAGGAGTGACACCCGCGAGCCGGCCGGCGCGCGGGACCTGCTGGAGGGAGAGGCGCGATGAGCGTGCTGCAGTCCGTGAAGGACATCGAGGAACTGACCCTGACCGTGACCGCCGAGTTCGACGCCGGGATCGAGCGCGTCTGGCTCCTCTGGACGGACCCCCGCCGCCTCGAGCGCTGGTGGGGGCCGCCGACCTGGCCGGCGACCTTCGAGCGGCACGAGCCGGTCGAGGGCGGGCGGAGCGCCTACGTCATGACCGGACCGGACGGCGAGCAGGCACGCGGTTGGTGGCGCGTGACCCGGGTGGAGGAGCCGACGCGGTTCGAGTTCGAGGACGGCTTCGCCGACGAGCGGGGCGACCCGGTCGACGCGCTGGGCGTCACCCGAGCCGCGGTCACCCTCGACGAGATCGAGCAGGGGCGCACGCGGATGGTCCTCAGCAGCCGATTCGAGTCGGTCGAGCAGCTCGAGCAGATGGTCCAGATGGGCATGGAGGAGGGGCTCCGCCAGGCGATGGGCCAGATCGACGCGATCCTGCTCGAGGGCTGAGACGGCGCCGTCGCGACGGAGGCATCGGCGCTCGCCGCGCCGAGCCTCCGGGCGGAGGTGCCGCCCGCGCTACTGCTCGGGATCGGTGAGGGCGGCGGCGTAGGCGCGGACGGAGCGCTGGTAGCGGGGGAGTCCCGGGGCCAGCGCCTCCAGCGTGATCCGCAGGGCCTCGTCGACGCGCCCGGCGCTGTGCAGAGCGAGCGCGAGGAACACCTCCCGCGCGGAGCCGACCGCGGGGTGCGCAGCGGCGCCGGCGAGGAGATCGATCGCCTCGTCGGTGCGGCCGAGGTTCCGGAGCGTAGAGGCGTACTGGATCGTCACCCGTGCCCGCCGCTCGTCGTCGAGGCCGGCGGCGAGGGCGCGCTCGTACTCGACCGCCGCCTCCGCCTCGTGTCCCGCGCTGTCGAGGGCACCGCCCAGCTCGAAAGCGGCGACTCCGTCGTGTCCCGGGTAGCGGGCTGCGAGGACGCGCATCCGCTCGACGACACCGTCCGGGTCGTCCTGGGCGTCGAGGCGTTCGACCGCCGCGAGCCAGAGGGCGAGCGCGTCGGTCTCGGGACGGTCGGGATCGGAGGCGCGTGTCTCGGTCACACCTCCGACGCTACCGCGCCCGCGCAGTGCGGCGGAGCGGGGCTACGAGGCGGTCGAGTCGGAGCCGTCGTCGTCCGCCCCGTCCTGGTCGGAGCCGGAGGTGCCCGCTCCGACCGGAGCGGCGAGGCGCCCGGCCTCGATCAGGGCGGTCGACGCAGCCGCTCCGCCGATCAGGGCGAACAGCGCCCATCCGGCTCCCCACTTGCGCTTGCCGATCAGGGCGTCGAACGAGAGCGCGCCGGGGCCGTCGGCGACGATCGCGGCCGTCGCCGCGACGAGGACGCCGTTGTACTCCCACCCGCCACCCGCGTTCCACAGGCCGTTGCTCCAGTGCACCTTCCGCACGGCGGTGACCATCGTGGCGATGAGTCCGGCGGCGGCGAGCGGAGTCGCGGCGCCCAGCGCGAGAGCGGCGCCTCCGGCCGTCTCGGTCACGGCGGCGGCGACGGCGTTGCGCCGAGCCGGGTGCATCTCCAGGCTCGACATCATCTGCTCGGTGCCGTCGAGGCCGGGGCCGTCGAACGAGCCCCGCAGCTTCTGCAGACCGTGTCCGACGAAGAGCCCGCCGACGGCGAGACGGAGAACGAGTGAGCCGACCTTCATGGTGACCTCCGGGGTGGGGTGGGGACGTGTAGTGCGAGGGTCCCGGCTGTGCCGCGCCCGGTCAAGGGGTCGCGCCCGGTGAGCGGGCCGCTCGGGAGGGGTGCGCGCTCGGGCAGAGCTCAGAGCAACGTGTAGGCGGAGGCGTCCATCATCACGGTGCCGTCGGTGCAGACCTGCAGCTCGGCGGGAGCGCGGACCGCGCCGTCCTCCGCGTCGAGGACCTCGGCGACGAGGTACGCGGAGGTCCCGACCGCGCAGCCGTAGGCGCCGGGGGAGTGCCAGGCGACCCGGACGTCCGCCTGGGCGCCCGGGACGAGGATCACGGGAGCGTCGGGGTTCGGGCCGGAGGCGTCGGCGACCGCGCTGATCCGGTTCCCACCGGCGTCGGTCGCGTAGACGCCGGGGATGCCCGCGAGAGCGCAGTCCGAGGAGGAGGTGCTGGTGAGCACGAGGTCGAAGGCGCTGTTCCCAGCACCCGACGCGTCGGGGTCGGGCCGGTACTCCATCGTCAGGTCGGAGCCGGTGCAGCGCGCTGCCGTCGGATCCGCGGAGGGAGAGCCGGTCGAGGAGGGCTCGGGAGTCGCCGTGACCGTCACCGTCACGGTCGGGATCGGAGTAGGCGTAGGAGCAGCGGTCGCGGTCGCGGTCGCGGTGCTGGTCGGTGCGGGGAGCGGCGTCCGCGCCGACGGGGCTCCGCCGCTGCCCGCGCAGCCGGAGAGGACGAGGACGAGTGCTGCTGCTGCCAGCGCGGAGGCGCCGGTCCGGTGCGAGAACGTGCTCATGTCCGCAGTCTGCCACCGCCCGGACTGATCGGCCCCATGGATCCGCGCGCCTGCTCCGAGATCCCGGACAGGGAGACGGTCGCGAACGGGGAGGTGTCCCCGGACGCGGAGGCGGCCTCGTGCGTCGGACGTCCGGAGGTGCCCCTCCTCGCGCCCGCCGCACCGGTGTCGGCGCTAGACGCGGACGACCATCTTGCCGGTGTTGCCGCCCCGCATCATCGACAGGAACGCGTCCACGGCGTGGTCGATGCCGTCGACGACGGTCTCGTCGTAGGCGATCTCGCCGTCGGCGAACCAGCCGGCCATCAGCCGGTTGAACTCCGGCGCGTGGTCGAGGTAGCCGGACAGCGTGAAGCCGCGCAGAGTGAGACCGCGGGTGATGATGTTCGCCATGTTGTCGGGGCCCGGCGTCTTCTCGGTGCTGTTGTAGCCGGCGATCGCGCCGCAGAGAGCCGCGCGGCCGCCGTCGCGGAAGGCGTCGAGCGCCGCCTCGAGGTGGTCGCCGCCGACGTTGTCGAAGTACACGTCGATCCCGTCGGGCGCGGCCTCGGCCAGCTGCTCGCGGACCGGGCCGGAGTGGTAGTCGAAGGCGGCGTCGTAGCCGTACTTCTCCGTCAGCAGGGCGACCTTCTCGGCCGAGCCCGCGGATCCGACGACCCGCTCGGCTCCGAGGAGGCGCGCGATCTGGCCGGCGGCCGAGCCGACGGCTCCCGCGGCGCCCGAGACGAAGACGGTGTCGCCCTCCTTCATGCCCGCGATGGCGGTGAGCCCGACGTACGCGGTGAGACCGGTCATCCCGAGGATGCCGAGGCGGAGCGAGAGCGGCACTCCGGGGATCTCGGGGACGACGCGGAACTGCGACGACTCGGCCTGCACGACGTCTCGCCAGCCGAGCTGGTGCAGGACCGCGCTGCCGACGGGGAACGCGGGATCGTCGGAGACGGTCACCCGGCCGACGGCGCCGCCGGTCATGGTCTCGCCGAGGGCGAAGGGCGGGGTGTAGCTCTTCACGTCGTTCATGCGGCCGCGCATGTAGGGGTCGACCGAGAGGAAGGCGTTCTCGACGCGGATCTCGCCCGCGGCCGGGTCGCCGTACTCGACGGTCGCGGTCCGGAAGTCCTCGGCGACGGGCCAGCCGTCGGGGCGGCGGACGAGCTGGATCTGGGTGCTGGTGACGGTGCTCATGGGGCCTTTCGTGGTGGTGGAGCGGAAGGGATCAGAGTGCGAGGCCGACGGCGAGCGCGATCACCGCGAGCAGACCCGGAGTCATCTGGGTCAGCGCGGCGCGGCGCTTGGTCGGAGCGGAGAGGAGCAGGACGAGCGCTGCGGCGACCATCGATCCGGCGCCGGCGAACACGAGGGCCGCGCCGACGGCGGTGGCCCCGGTCACGACGGCGACGATGCCGGCCACGGTGACGACGGCGAGGAAGAGGTTGTAGAAGCCCTGGTTGTAGGCCATCTCCTTCGTCGCCTCCGCCTCGCCGGCGGTCGTGCCGAACGTCGAGCGGGCACGCGGGGTCGTCCAGAGGACCGACTCGAGCACGAAGATGTAGACGTGCAGCGCCGCGGCGAGAGCGGCGAGCACCAGTCCGAGAACGATCACGGCGGGCCTCCAGGCGGTTGTCGTGGTGCGGAGGGCTCCGCACCGATTGTGTAACGAACAGTCCACAATATACTGGGACGAGCGGTCCGCGCCAGTGCGGCGCCGCAGCTGTCACCCGTCAGGAGGGGCGCCGTGGGTCGCACGCAGGGCTTCGACACCGAGCAGGTCGTCCGCGCCGCCCGCGCCGTCTTCTGGGAGAGCGGCTTCGAGGAGGCGTCGCTCCCGGACCTGGAGTCCGCGACGGGACTGCGCCGCTCCAGCCTCTACCACGCCTTCGGCAGCAAGCGCGGGCTCTTCGACGCGGCCGTGCAGAGCTACCTCGACGAAGTGGTGCGGCCCCGGCTCGCCCCTCTCGTCGATCCGGGCGGGGCGTCGCCGACGGCGCTCGAGGAGTACTTCACCGGGCTGCGGGCGGCGCTCGCCGACTCCCGCACGCTCTCCGCCCGGAGCGGCTGCCTGCTGCTCAACGCGGCGGGAGCGCCGATCGCGCGCGACGACGCGGTGCGCGAGGTGATCGCCGACTACCGGGCCGAGCTGCTGGGCGCACTGCGCGCCGGAGCTCTGGCCCGCTGGCCCGACGCGCAGTCGTGGGCGTCGGCTCAGGCGGACGTCCTCGTGTCGCTGCTGGTGGCCGCGCTCGTGCTGGCTCGGGTCGATCCGGAGCAGTCGCTCGCCACCGTGGACGCGGCGCTCGCACTGGTTCGGTCCTCCGCGCCCTGACGGCGGCGCCGCGAACGCCGGAGCACCGCCCGCGGGCCGTGCCCGCTGCTCGCACTCGGAGCGCCGGGACGACGGGCACAGCACGACGCCCCCGTGCGCCTCGCGTCCCGGTGGGACGGAGGCGCGCGGGGGCGTCGGGCAGGCGGGGTCAGTCGGTGCCGGCGTCGAACGCCGCACCCTCCGAGGCCAGGTCGGTGGCGCGTCCGAGCGCGTCGGCCGCTGCGGATCCGCCGCCCTCGGTGATCGCGTCGGCCTCGCCGATCTCGAGCTCGCCGACGAGCTCGGCGGTCGGACCGCCGACGAGGCCAGCGGCCGCGTACTGCTCGAGCCGCGAGCGGGAGTCGGCGATGTCGAGGTTGCGCATGGTGAGCTGCCCGATGCGGTCCTCGGGGCCGAAGGCGGCGTCGCCGACGCGCTCCATCGAGAGCTTGTCGGGGTGGTAGCTCAGCGCGGGGCCGGTGGTGTCGAGGATCGTGTAGTCGTCGCCGCGGCGCAGGCGCAGGGTGACCTCGCCGGACACGGCCGAGCCGACCCAGCGCTGGATGGACTCCCGCAGCATCAGCGACTGGGGGTCGAGCCAGCGGCCCTCGTACATCAGGCGGCCGAGACGGCGGCCCTCCGAGTGGTACTGGGCGACGGTGTCCTCGTTGTGGATGGCGTTCAGCAGGCGCTCGTAGGCGATGTGCAGCAGCGCCATTCCGGGGGCCTCGTAGATGCCGCGGCTCTTGGCCTCGATGATCCGGTTCTCGATCTGGTCCGAGACGCCGAGCCCGTGGCGTCCGCCGATGGCGTTCGCCTCGAGCACGAGCGCGACGGCGTCCGAGAACTCGACGCCGTTCAGCGCGACGGGGCGGCCGGCCTCGAACCGCACCGAGACGACCTCGGAGGCGATCTCGACCTCGTCGCGCCACGACGCGACTCCCATGATGGGCTCGACGAGCTCGAGTCCGCTGGAGAGCTCCTCGAGGCGCTTGGCCTCGTGGGTGGCGCCCCAGATGTTGGCGTCGGTCGAGTAGGCCTTCTCGGTGGCGTCGCGGTAGGGGAAGCCGCGGGCGACCAGCCACTCCGACATCTCGGTGCGGCCGCCGAGCTCGTTGACGAACTGCACGTCGAGCCAGGGCTTGTAGATGCGCAGGCGGGGGTTGGCGAGCAGGCCGTAGCGGTAGAACCGCTCGATGTCGTTGCCCTTGTAGGTCGAGCCGTCGCCCCAGATGTCGACGCCGTCCTCACGCATGGCGCGGACGAGGAGGGTCCCGGTCACGGCGCGGCCGAGGGGAGTGGTGTTGAAGTACGTCTTGCCGCCGGAGCGGATGTGGAAGGCGCCGCACTGCAGGGCGACGAGCCCCTCCTCGACCAGCGCGCTCTTCGCGTCGACGAGGCGCGAGATCTCGGCGCCGTACTGGGCCGCGCGGGAGGGGACGCTCTCGATGTCGGGCTCGTCGTACTGGCCGATGTCGGCCGTGTACGTGCAGGGCACCGCGCCCTTCTCGCGCATCCAGGCGACGGCGACGGATGTGTCGAGGCCTCCCGAGAATGCGATTCCGACACGCTCGCCCACGGGCAGACTGCTCAACACTTTCGACATGACTCCGATTTTAGGAGGAACGGGGACCTCCTCCGCGCCGCAGGCGGTCCGACCCGCCTCCCGGGGCACCCGCGCGGGGTGCGCTCCGGCAGTGGGAGCACGTCCTCCGTCGATCCGCGTCGATCACCGCCGCCCCCGAGCGGGGTGCGCGAGCCGGCCGGAGGCTGCGCGTTCGGGAGGCGGAGCCCGCGCACCTGGCGCGGATCGCCCGCTCCGTCTGAGTAGTTCCGCGCGGCCCGGATGGACGGCCGTGGCGAGCGCGTGCCAGGCTCCGCTCGACCCCGGCTTCCGCCGCCACCGCCGCCTCCGAAAGGGCTCTCCGTGCCACGACCTCCCTCCCGCCTCGCGGCGATCGCCCTCGCCTGCCTGCTCGCCGCGGGCGGCTCCGCTGCTCTGGCGCCGTCGGCCCTCGCGACGCAGGCCGTCGCCGAGACTCCGACCGCCTTCGTCCCGGGGGAGGCTCCGCCCGCGGAGGCGCGCGGATCGCAGACCTACACGAACGCTCTCCTCGGCGGCGACTCCCTCGACGCCGGGGAGCGCATCTTCTCGAACGGAGACTCCGCGAGCTTCGAGATGCAGGCGGACGGCAACGCCGTGATCTACGACGCCGGGCGCCGACCCGTCTGGAGCACCCGGACCCAGGGCACCGGAGCGACCACGGTGCGGATGCAGGAGGACGGCAACCTCGTCGTCGTGACCGGCTCCGGCACGCCCGTCTGGGCGTCCGGGACCGCGGGGGAGACCGGCGCGCTCGCCCTCATCCAGGACGACGGGCAGCTCGTGCTCGTCCGCCCGGACGGAGACACGGCCTGGTCCTCGGCCGACGAGCAGGAGCCCGAGCCGGAGCCGATCGCCGACGTCCTCGACAGCGGGCGCGAGCTCGCTCCGGGGCAGCAGCTGACCGCCTCGGACGGCCGCTCGCGCGCCGCGATGCAGAGCGACGGCAATCTCGTCGTCTACGTGGACGGGTCGCCGCGCTGGAGCTCCGTCACCTCCGGAGCGGGCAACCGCCTCGCGATGCAGACCGACGGGAACGCGGTGGTCTCGGCCCCCGGTTCCGGCGTGCGCTGGCAGGCGGGGACGGCCGGCAGCCCCGGCGCGCGGATGCGGATGCAGAACGACGGCAACCTGGTGATCACCGCCGCCTCCGGACGACCGCTGTGGGCGAGCTCGACCTCGCGCGCGCCCGAGATCCGCGACGTCCTCTCCTCCGGCTCGCGGCTCGGCCGCGGACAGCAGCTCACCTCGCCGGACGGACGGTCCCGTGCCTCGATGCAGGGCGACGGCAATCTCGCGGTCTACTCGCGGGGGGACGTCCGCTGGGGCGCCGGCACCCAGGGTGAGGGCGAGACGCTCTCGATGCAGTCCGACGGCAACGCCGTGGTCACCTCCGCCTCGGGCCGACCGCTCTGGGCCTCGGGAACGGCGGGCAACCCCGGATCCCGCCTGCAGATGCAGAACGACGGCAACCTGGTCGTCTACTCCGCCTCGGGCCGCGCGCTCTGGGCGAGCGACACTCCTCCGGCGCCGCCCGCGCCCGCTGTCCGCGACACCCTCTCGTCCGGGAACCGGCTCACGTCCGGCCAGCTGCTGCGCTCCTCCGACGGAGGGAGCGAGGCGGTCATGCAGGGCGACGGCAACCTCGTCGTCTACTCGCGCGGCTCGGCGCGCTGGGCGGCCGGCACGTCCGGAGGCGGCAACCGGCTCGAGATGCAGTCCGACGGCAACGCCGTGGTCTACGCGGGCTCCGGCGGCGCGCGCTGGCAGTCCGGCACGGCGGGCAGCCCGGGCTCCCGCATGGTGATGCAGAACGACGGCAACCTGGTGATCTACTCGCCGCAGGGCCGCGCGCTCTGGGCGAGCACGCAGGCCGCCGCACCGGCGCCGGCACCCGCGCCCGGCGGCAACCCGCCCCCACGTCCCGCGGATCGGGACTGCCGGGACTTCAGCAGCCAGCAGGAGGCGCAGGCGTTCCTGGAGTACTGGGCGCAGTGGTACGGCGACTTCGCCCGACTCGATGAGAACCGTCCTCCGAACGGGATCGCCTGCGAGGACTACCCGTACTGACACTGCGACACGGCGTCTGATCCGTCCGAAGGCCCGCCCTCCGCCGAGGGGGCGGGCCTTCGCCGTCCTCACGACGAGAGCGACGCCTCAGGCGGGCGCGCGCACCCCCGCCGCGGGCAGGAGCACCGTGTCGATCAGCGAGACCAGGTAGTCGCGGTCCACCGGCTCGCGCAGCAGCAGCACGCGGTACGCCACCATCGACGGCGTGATCAGCGCCAGCTGCTCCACGTCGGTGTCGGACGAGATCTCGCCGCGGGCGATCGCGCGGTTCAGGAGGAAGCGATTCGCCCGCGCCCGCGGCTCGACGAGCGCGGTCCTCACCGCGTCCGCGAGCTCGGGTGCCTTCGAGATCATCGCGACGACCCCGGACATGATGTGCAGCTTCCGCTCGGCGTCCTCGATGGAGTGCGGCTTGATGAGGGCGACGAGGTCGCCGCGGAGGGACCCGGTGTCGGGGAGGGAGTCCTCGGCGAGGTCGGCGCCCTTCAGGCACGCGAGCGCCTCGAGCACCAGGTCGGCCTTCGAGTCCCAGCGCCGGTAGACCGTGGCCTTCCCGGCCTTCGCCCGGGCCGCGACCATGTCGATCGTCATGCCCTCGTAGCCGGTCTCGGCGAGTACGTCGAGGGCGGCGGTCAGGATCGCGCCGTCCCGGGCGGGGTCGCGGCCCGGGCGAAGGCCGGGAAGGCCACGGTCTACCGG
>NZ_PSWL01000028.1:0-53994 GCF_002932755.1 Rathayibacter sp. AY1B6 | reverse complement strand
AAATTGGCATTGAACATAGTGCACGCTGTTGAGTTCTCAAGAATCGGACACATCCCGCCTCCACACCAGAACGGTGCTTCACAACGAAAGTGATCGAAGATGTTGTTGCTTGCGTCATACGCGTCTTCTCGGTAGACTAGGAGAAGTTTCTTTCTCCCTGTCGCCGTGGCAACTTGTATAACTTAGCACATCCGCAGGCCGTGTCAAATCCGGCTTCTTCGCTATGCCGTCACGCTCGTAGGCGCTCCGACGTTGCTCGGTTCAGGACCTGAATCCTGCGCCGGGCGGCGAAGTTGCTGGATCCGAGGGATCCTGCGAAGGCTTTACATCCGTGCGGCAGACCTGCTCCGAAGAGCTGTCTTGCCGAGTGGATGGTCCCGATTGAGGCCGGGACGTAGGAGCTGCTGCTCTTTCCGTTTCCCTGCGGCCTTTGTGGCGACTCGGAATAAGTTACGCAGCGATCGCGGTGCTGTCAAACGAGGGGCCGAAATCGCGTATCCCGGGCGTGTCGGGATCGGGGGTCCTCCCCGTCGGCGCCCCGTTCCGCGGGTGGGAACCGGGTCCGGCCCGGCTGCATCGGAGTGCGGCAGGGTTCCGCTCCCCGCGCTGCCCCGAGGAAGGACCACCCCCGGAGACGACGAGGAGCGCGCGACCCGGATCGCTCCGGTACCGCGCGCTCCTCGGGGGGATGCCGGGACTACGCCCCGATGCCGACCGCCTCGGGCGAGACGTCCGCACCGGGTGCCGACGGCGCGAGCGCCTCGGCGACGCGCTGCGAGAGCGACGAGTCGACGTTCGCCCAGTACTGGAGCACGCGCTGGCGCAGCTCCGGACGGGTGACCTTCGACACGTGGCCGGCGATGTTCGCGACCAGGCGGGCACGCGCATCGTCGTCGAGGACCTCGCGGTAGAGCGTCCCCGCCTGACCGAAGTCGTCGTCCTCCGGGTGCAGGGTCGCCGCGGCGCGGGTCAGCTCGCCGTCGGTCTCCCAGCCGGCCGACTCCGCCGCCCGGGCGGGATCGGCGTGGGCGCCGCCCATCGTGTTCGGCGCGTAGACGGGGACCTCGGACTTCTGGAAGTCGAACCGCATGGGCCCGTCCTTCGAGTACGAGTGCACCGGCGACTTCGGCGCGTTCACCGGCAGCTGCGCGTGGTTGGTCCCCACGCGGTAGCGGTGCGCGTCGGCGTAGCTGAAGATGCGCGCGAGGAGCATCTTGTCGGGGCTGGCCGCGATCCCGGGCACGAAGTTCGAGGGGGCGAACGCCGCCTGCTCGATCTGCGCGAAGTAGTTCTCGGGGTTCCGGTCGAGCGTCATGGTGCCGACCTCGATCAGCGGGTAGTCCGCGTGGGGCCAGACCTTGGTGAGGTCGAACGGGTTGAACCGGTAGCTCTTCGCGTCCTCGTACGGCATGACCTGCACGGACAGCGTCCAGGAGGGGAAGTCGCCGCGGTCGATCGCGGAGGACAGGTCGCGGATGTGGAAGTCCGCGTCCTCTCCGGCGATCTGGTCGGCCTGCTCCTGGCTGAGGATCTCGACGCCCTGGTCGGTCGTGAAGTGGTACTTGACCCAGAAGCGCTCGCCGGCCGCGTTGATCCACTGGTAGGTGTGCGAGCCGAAGCCGTCCATGTGCCGCCACGAGGAGGGGAGGCCGCGGTCGCCCATGAGCCATGTGACCTGGTGGGCCGACTCGGGCGAGAGGGTCCAGAAGTCCCACTGCATGTCGTGGTCGCGCAAGTGGCTGCCGGGCAGGCGCTTCTGCGAGCGGATGAAGTCGGGGAACTTGATGCCGTCCCGGATGAAGAAGACGGGGGTGTTGTTGCCGACGAGGTCGTAGTTGCCCTCGCTCGTGTAGAACTTCAGCGCGAAGCCGCGGGGGTCGCGCCAGGTGTCGGGCGAGCCCTGCTCGCCGGCGACCGTGGAGAAGCGCGCGAGCATCTCGGTCTCGACTCCGGGCTGGAAGAGCGCGGCACGCGTGTAGGCGCTGACGTCGGCGGTGGTGGTGAAGCGTCCGAAGGCTCCGCCGCCCTTGGCGTGGACGACCCGCTCCGGGATGCGCTCGCGGTTGAACTGGGCCAGCTTCTCGACGAGGTAGTGGTCGTGGAGCGCGAGGGGTCCGTCGGCTCCGACGCTCAGCGAGTGGTCGTCGCTCGCGACCGGTGCTCCGGAGTTCGTGGTGGTGAATCGTTCCTCGGTCATGTTCCTCCTGTCGGCGAGGGGCACGGGGCCCGCCGCTCCGGTGTAGCGGATGTCGGTCAGTGGGCCGGCGCCAGGCAGTCGGGGCAGGTGCCCCAGAACGTGACGTCGGCGGTGTCCACGGCGAAGCCGCTCGCGGTCTGCGGTTGCAGGCACGGCGCCTCCCCGACGACGCAGTCGACGTCGGCCACGGCTCCGCAGCGCCGGCACACCACGTGGTGGTGGTTGTCGCCCACCCGCAGCTCGAACCGGCGGGGGTGGCCCTCCGGCTCGATGCGGCGGACGATCCCGGCGTCGGTGAACGCCGAGAGCACTCCGTAGACGGCCTGCGCCGAGGCCTCGGGGAGGCCCGCGCGCACTCGGGCCAGGACCGCGTCGACCCCGGAGTGCGGGTGCTCCTCGAGAGCGAGGAGCACCGCGCGCCGGGTGGCGGTGACCTTGAGCCCGGAGGCTCGGAGCCGCTCGTCCACTGTCGTCATGCCGAGGACACTACCCGAGTTGTCTTGAGCGGATCAAAACAACGGGCGGCGTGGCGCGCCCGTCCCGGTGAACGGCCGGGAACGCTCCGGAGGCTCCGATCAGGCGACCGGGCCCTCGACCAGCACGACCTGGGCGGAGCGGGCGGCACCCGCGGTGTCGGTCCACGAGATCGTCACCGACTCCCCGGGCTCGCGCTGCGCGAGCGAGGCGGACAGCTGGTCGGCCGAGGCGATGCCGACGCCGTCGACAGCGGTGACGACGTCCCCCGCCTCGAGGCCCGCCTGCGCGGCCGGCCCGCCCTCGACGACTCCGCCGATCACGGCACCGGACGCGGTGGTCGCGAGCGCGCGCGAGGTCGCCGACGCGGTGCCGGAGGAGAGGGAGACGCCGAGGAAGGCCGGGTACCCGATCTCGACGGTCGCCGTGTCGGCGCCCGCCTCGATGGTGGCGACGATGTCCAGGGCCTTCGAGATCGGGATCGCGAAGCCGGTGATGTCGGTCGTGCCGCTGGAGGCGGCGGTGTCCATCCCCACGACGCGTCCGGCGGAGTCGACGAGCGGGCCGCCGGAGTCGCCCGAGACGATGTCGGCGTCCGTCTGGATCAGGCCGGTCAGCGTCTCGGCGGTGATCCCCGACTCGGAGCGGGTGGTGATCTGCTGGTCGAGAGCGGTCACCGAGCCGGACGCGACGACCAGGTCGCCCGTTCCTCCCGCGTTGCCGACGGCCGTCACGGTGTCGCCCAGGGCGACTCCGTCGGTGTCGAGCGAGGCCGGAGTGAGACCGGAGGCGTCCTCCAGCTGCAGGACGGCGACGTCGTTCGTCGCGTCGGTGCCGACGACGCGGGCGGTGTAGCTGCGCCCGGTGGACTCCACCGTGACCGAGATCGCGGTGGCGCCCTCGACGACGTGGTTGTTGGTGAGGATCATGCCGTCGGAGGTGAGGATCATGCCGGTACCGGCCGAGCGGGCACCCTGGTAGGTGAGCTCGGAGGTGATCGTGACGACGCCGGCGGTCTGCGCGGTGCTCGCGGCCACGGCGTCGGTCGCGCCGGTGGCGGGCTCGGAGGCGGAGGATCCGCCCTGCGTCGACCCGAACGGGGAGGAGCCGCCCTGCGACGATCCGCCCTGCGTCGATCCACCCCAGGAGGGGACGATCACGTATCCGCCGCCGAAGGATCCCCGCGAGCCGCCGGGGTAGACGATCGTGGTGGCGCCGGCCGAGGCCGAGGAGGCCGCCTCGGTGCGGCCGGCGGTGGCGACTCCGCCTGCCGTCACTCCGATCAGCACGGCCAGGCCGAGGCCCCCGGCGATCAGCGCCCGACGGCGACGGCGCCGGTCGTCCGCGCGCAGCGCGCGCACCTCGTCGGCGCCCGTCGCCTCCGTGGTGGCGGGCTGGTCGGTGAGCTCTCGCTCGTCGGATTCGTGTCGCTCGTTCATGATGTCGTCCTCGTGCCGGGGCCGCCCCTGACGGCGACCGGTTCCCATTCCACGCCCGGCCTCCCCGCGCTGCCTGGACACGCCTTATGCGGTTCCTATGAACGCTCGCCTCCCTGATAGTTGTAGCGTCAACCAAAAGCGGGTAGCGTCTCCGCCGTGACCACCTCCTCCCCCGACCTGCTCGCTCCCGACACCGCGATGGGCGCGGTGACCCTCCGCGTCGCCGACCTCGACGGGATGATCGCCTACTACCGCGACGCCGTGACGCTCGAGCTGCTCTCGCACGACGGCCCGGTCGCGGTGCTCGGCCGCGGCGGAGTGCCGGCCGTGATCCTCCAGCACGCGCCCGAGCTGGTGCACGCCTCGCCGCGCAGCGCCGGCCTCTTCCACACGGCGATCCTCTTCGAATCGGAGGCGGCGCTCGCCGCGGCCGTGTACAGCGTCGCGACCCGGCACCCCGGCTCCTTCACCGGCAGCTCCGACCACCTCGTCAGCAAGGCCTTCTACTTCGACGACCCCGAGCACAACGGCGTCGAGCTCTACTGGGACCGCGACCGCACCCAGTGGTCGTGGACGCACGGGCGGATCGAGATGGGCACGCTCTTCCTCGACCCGAACGCGTTCCTGCAGGAGCACCTCACCGAGGAGTCGATCGCCCAGCCGCGCCTCGGCGGCGCCTCCGTCGGCCACGTGCACCTGAGCGTGGGCGACGTCGCCACCGCGAAGGAGTTCTACGTCGACCGGCTCGGCTTCGAGACGACGATCGCGTACGGCGCTCAGGCGCTCTTCGTCTCGGCGGGCGGCTACCACCACCACATGGCGATGAACACCTGGAACTCGGCGGGCGCCGGACGCCGGCAGCAGGCCCTCGGCCTCGGACAGGTCGAGATCGTGGTGCCCGACGCCGACGACCTCGGCGCGCTCGGCGAGCGGCTGGCCCGCTCCGGAGTCGCCGCGCGCGACGACGGCCGCACCCTCGCCTTCGAGGATCCGTGGGCGAACGCGATCCGCGTCACGACCTCCTGAGCCGCCGCCGACCGCGGGGGACCCCGCGGGTACGATGAGTGACGCGGAAGACCGCACTCCCCCGACACTCCGGAGAACACGGTGCCCACGATCGTCGTTGAAGTCATGCCCAAGGCCGAGCTGCTCGACCCGCAGGGGAAGGCCGTCGCCGGCGCGCTCGCGCGGCTGGGCCACTCCGCCCTCCACGGCGTCCGGGTGGGCAAGCGCTTCGAGATCACCGTCGACGAGGTGACCGACGAGGTGCGCGCCTCGGTGCAGCGCATCGCCGACGAGATGCTCTCGAACTCGGTGATCGAGGACGTCGTCGGGATCCACTACCCGGCGGAGGCCGCCCGATGAGGATCGGCGTCATCACCTTCCCCGGCTCGCTCGACGACCGCGACGCCCAGCGCGCCGTCCGGTTCGCGGGTGCCGAGCCGGTCGCGCTCTGGCACGGCGACCACGACCTCGACGGGGTCGACGCGATCGTCCTGCCCGGCGGGTTCTCCTACGGCGACTACCTGCGCTGCGGCGCCATCGCCTCGCACTCGCCGATCATGCGCGAGGTCGTCGACGCGGCGAACGCGGGGACCCCGGTCCTCGGGATCTGCAACGGCTTCCAGATGCTGACGGAGGCGCACCTGCTGCCCGGCGGCCTGATCGCGAACGACATCGGCTCCTTCGTCTGCCGCGACCAGCGCCTGCTCGTCGCGAGCACCGAGACCGCCTGGACGAACGGCTTCGAGCCCGGCCAGGAGATCACGATCCCGCTGAAGAACGGGGAGGGCGGCTACATCGCCTCGGCCGAGACGCTGCTGGAGCTCGAGGCGGAGGGACGCGTCGTCGTGCGCTACCTCGGCCACAACCCGAACGGCTCGATGAACGACATCGCCGGCATCAGCAACCGCCGCGGCAACGTGGTCGGCCTCATGCCGCACCCGGAGCACGCCGTCGAGGAGGGCTTCGGTCCCGACACGGCCGCCGCGATGCGCTCCGGAGTCGACGGGCTGACCTTCTTCACCTCCGCGCTGCGCTCGCTGCTCGCCTCCGCCTGACACATCCGGCCCGGGTCCGCCCGGGGCACGACGAACGAGACCCCCGGCTCCAGCGGCCGGGGGTCCCGTTCGTCTCGAGCGGCCTGCGCGGCCGCCCGGCTCAGGCCGCGACGAGCTTCGCCAGGTAGGTCGCGGGCTTGAGGGACAGGCGGGGCTCCGCCTGACGGAAGGCGTGGATGGCGGCCACCTGCTTCCGGGGCTCGATCCCGCGCTCGGCGAGGACGCCACGACCCCAGTCGACCGCTGACGCGACGGCCGCGGGGGTGGTCGATGCCCCGTCTCCGAAGAGGGAGACGAGCTCCTCGGTCGGGGCGGCGTGGTCTCCGAGGAGACCGCTGAGGGGAGATGCCATGGTGAGTTCCCTTCTCTCGTCGTGAGGTGCGCGCCGGGAGGGCCGCTCCTCCATCGTCGGTGCCCACCCTCAGCGAAGTCCGGGAACGGAGAAACCGGCACGGGACGGCGAGGAACCGTGCCGACGCTTCTGCCGGGCGGGGCGGTGTCTCGGCGGACGGGCCGGCGGGTCGGACTCAGGGGCCGGTGAGGACCTCGGGCTCGGGGGTCATCGAGAGGGTGGGGATCGAGGCGGTGATCACGGTTCCGTCGGAGCGGCGGGTGCCCTCGATGTCGGACGTGGTCGGCGCGCCGTGCAGGCGGCGGCCCTGGTGGGTCAGCGTCACGCGCACCGGGCTGCCCGCCGCGACGTGCACCCGCTCGTCGCGGACGGTGATCGTCGCGGAGTCGCCGGTCTCGACGGTCAGCAGGACCTCGGTCTGCGTCACCTCGACCCGCACGCGCGTGCCGTGGAGGGTGATGCGGAAAGCGAGGCGGTCCCAGTCGTCGGGCAGGCGCGGGTCGAGCGTGATCCGCCCGCCGTGGTCCCGCATCCCGCCGAAGCCGTAGACGAGGGCGCTCCAGACGCCGCCGGTCGAAGCGACGTGGATGCCGTCGGCGGTGTTGCGGTGCAGGTCGGCCAGGTCGACGAAGAGCGCCGACAGGAAGTAGTGGCGGGCCAGGTCGCTGTAGCCGACCTCGGCGGCGATGATCGACTGCACGACGGCCGAGAGGGTCGAGTCGCCGGTGGTCAGCGCGTCGTAGTACTCGAAGTCGGCGCGCTTCTGCTCGGCGGTGAACTCGTTGCCCTGCAGCAGCAGCGCGAGCACGACGTCGGCCTGCTTGAGGACCTGGAAGCGGTAGATCACCAGCGGGTGGAAGTGCAGCAGCAGCGGGCGCTTGCTCGCCGGGGTGTTCTCGAGGTCCCACAGCTCCTTCTCGAGGAAGGCCGCGTCCTGCGGGTGGATGCCCGCCCGAGCGTCGAAGGGGATGTGCATCTTCTCGGCGGCGCGCGCCCACTCGAGCACCTCGCCCTCGTCGAGAGCGAGGCGGTCGGCCATCCGCTCGTACGCGGCGGGCTCGACGGCCTTCAGCAGCTCGACGGCGCGGGCGGCGGAGCGGAGGTTCGCCCGGGCCATGACGTTCGTGTAGAGGTTGTCGTTGACGACCGTCGTGTACTCGTCCGGCCCCGTCACTCCGTGGATGTGGAAGTGGTCGTCGCCGTTGCTGCGCCAGAAGCCCAGGTCGGCCCACATCCGAGCGGTCTCGACGAGGATGTCGATCGCCCCGCGGGCGAGGAAGTCGTCGTCGCCCGTCGCTCCCACGTACTGCATGAGCGCGTAGGAGATGTCGGCGTCGATGTGGTACTGCGCGGTGCCGGCGGCGTAGTAGGCCGACGACTCCTGCCCGTTGATGGTGCGCCAGGGGAACAGCGCGCCGCGCTGGTTGAGCTCCGAGGCGCGCGCGCGGGCCGCCTCGAGCATGTTCTGCCGGAAGCGCAGGGCGTTCCGGGCGACGAGGGGCGCCGTGTAGCTGAGGAACGGGAGGACGTAGACCTCGGTGTCCCAGAAGTAGTGGCCGCCGTAGCCGGAACCCGAGACGCCCTTGGCCGCGACTCCGCCGCCGTCGGTGCGGGCGGTGGACTGGGCGAGCTGGAAGAGGTTCCAGCGGGTCGCCTGCTGGATCGCGGGCTGGCCGTCCAGCTGCACGTCGGAGCGGGTCCAGAAGTCGTCGAGCCACTCGCGCTGCTTGACGAACTGCTCCTCGACCGGCGTCTCGCGGGCGCGGTCGAGCGTGCGGTCGCAGCGGTCGGCGAGCTCGCGCACGGGCACGCCGCGGGAGGTGTGGTAGGTCAGCGTCTTGACCAGGCGGACCGGCCGGCCGGCCTTGGCCTTCACGCGGTAGACGTGCTTGGCGAGGTCGTCGTCGATCTGGGAGGTCTGGTCCCACTCGTTCTCGGTCTCGAGCTGGTGCTCGGCGCCGCACGCGACGGTCATCTGCGAGTTGGTGGTGCGGTAGCCGAGGAGGTAGCGGGTGCCGCTGACGCGCTTCAGGCGCGGCTGGAGCACGCGGTCCTCGAACGACTCCGCCTTGCGCGGGTCGAAGCCCGCGCCCTCGCTGCCGGAGGGGGCGTGGTACTCGTCCACGCCGTCCTGGCGGTTGAGGATCTGGCTCGAGATCAGCACCGACGCGTCGTGGTCGAGCATCTCGACCTCGTAGTCGAGGATCGCGAGGTGCCGGTCGGTGAACGAGACCAGGCGGCGCGAGCGGATGAGGACGCGCTTGCCGGACGGGGTGCGCCACTCCAGCTCGCGGGTGAGCACGCCGTTCGCGAAGTCGAGGCGGCGCGAGTAGGCGAGGACGTCCGCCTCGCTCAGCACGAAGGGCTCGTCGTCGACGTAGAGGCGGATGATCTTGGCGTCCGGCACGTTGACGATGGTCTGGCCGACGCGGGCGAAGCCGAACGCCTCCTCCGCATGACGGATGGGCCAGGTCTCGTGGAACCCGTTGATGAAGGTGCCGTAGGCGTAGCCGTCGCGCCCCTCCTCCACGTTGCCGCGGAGGCCGAGGTAGCCGTTGCCGGTGGCGAAGAGCGTCTCGGTGCGGCCCTGCAGCTCGGAGGCGAACTCGGTCTCGACGAGGGCCCACTCGTCGATCGGGAAGCGGTTCCGGTCGAGCGGGTCGGAGGTGATGGGGTTCATGCGGCGTCCTCGGGGGCGGGAGCGGTGGGGAGGAAGGGGAGCAGCTCGGCCAGGTCGTCCACGACCAGGTCGGCGCCGTGCTCGAGCAGGGTGTCGGCCCCGACTCCGCGGTCGACCCCGACGACGAGGCCGAAGCCGCCCGCCCGGCCGGCCGCGACTCCGGAGTGGGCGTCCTCGAGGACGGCGCACTCGGCGGCCGGGAGGCCGAGGAGCTCGGCCGCGTAGAGGTAGGTGTCGGGCGCGGGCTTGCCGGCGATCGAGCGCTCAGCGGCGAGGAGCCCGTCCACGACGACCTCGAAGCGGTCGCGGAGGCCGGCCGCCTCGAGCACCGGCACGCCGTTGCGGGAGGAGGTGACGACGGCGACCTGCACGCCCGCGGCGATCGCGGCGTCGACGAAGCGGAGCGAGCCCGGGTAGGGAGCGACGCCCGTCTCGGCGAGGGTGCGGTTGAAGGCGTCGTTCTTGCGGTTGCCGAGCCCGCAGACGGTCTCGAGCGACGGGTCGTCCTCGGGCGTGCCCTCGGGGAGGGTGATGCCGCGCGAGGCGAGGAGCGCCCGGACGCCGTC
This sequence comes from Rathayibacter sp. AY1B6, assembly GCF_002932755.1. Lineage (NCBI taxonomy): Bacteria > Bacillati > Actinomycetota > Actinomycetes > Micrococcales > Microbacteriaceae > Rathayibacter > Rathayibacter sp. AY1B6. The sequence goes on along the minus strand of NZ_PSWL01000028.1, from coordinate 44,226 downwards.
GTAGCGCGGGCGTCCGTCGATGTGGCGGAAGTAGTCGGCGACCGTGTAGCCCTCGGCGACGCCGCGCGAGGAGAGGTACTCGGTGAACAGCCGCGACCAGGCCTGCATGTGGACGTCGGCGGTCGGCGTGAGCACGCCGTCGAGGTCGAACAGGAGCGCGCGGACATCGCGGAGGGCGGAGGCGTCGAGGCGCGTCGGGGATGCAGTCACGGCGGGGAGGACCTCTGATCGGGGGCAGGCGTTCGGCGGTTCCGCCGATGACGGTCGTCCGCCGCGGACTGCAGGTATCGTATACGCCCCCCGGCCGCCGTGTGGAACCGTTTACACGTCCGTCATCTGCGCGCCGCCGGGGGCGTCGATCCGCTCGGGGGCGAGGCGGTGCCGCCCGAGGGGGAGCATGAGCGGAGTGCCCGAGGTCGGGTCGGTGATGATGCGGCTGTCGAGGCCGAAGACGGCGAGCACCGTCTCCTCGGTGAGCACCGCGGCCGGGGTGCCGGAGGCGTGCACCGCGCCGTGCGCGATCGCCACGAGGTGGTCGGCGTAGCGGGCGGCCAGGTTGAGGTCGTGCAGGACCATCACCACCGTCGTCCCGCGGGTGCGGTTGAGGTCGACGAGCAGGTCGAGAACCTCGATCTGGTGGCTGACGTCGAGGAAGGTGGTCGGCTCGTCCAGCAGCAGCACGTCCGTCTCCTGCGCGAGGGCCATCGCGATCCAGACGCGCTGGCGCTGCCCGCCGCTGAGCTCGTCGACGGAGCGGTCGGCCAGGGCGGCGGTGTCCGTCGCGTCGAGCGCGGTCGCGACGGCCTCGTCGTCGTGCGCGCTCCAACGGCTCAGCATCCCCTGGTGCGGATGGCGGCCGCGGCCGACGAGATCCGCGACGGTGATGCCCTCCGGGGCGATCGGCGACTGCGGGAGGAGGCCGAGCGTGCGGGCGAGCTGCTTCGCGGGCGTCCGGTGCACGGCCCGCCCGTCGAGCAGCACGGCGCCGGAGCGGGGCGCGAGCAGGCGCGACATCGAGCGCAGGAGCGTCGACTTGCCGCAGGCGTTCGCTCCGACGATCGCGGTGATGCGGCCGGGCGGGACGACGAGGTCGAGGCCGTCGACGACCGTCCGGTCGCCGTAGCCGAGGGTGACCCCCTCGGCCGTCAGGGTGTGCGCGGTGGTCACAGTGAGCCTCCCGCTCGGTTGCTGCGGACGATGAGGTAGACGAGGTACGGCGCCCCGAGCACGCCGGTGACCACTCCGACCGGGTAGCGCAGGCCCAGCCCGAACTGCCCGACGAAGTCGGCGACGAGCACGAGGAGCGCGCCGACGAGGGCCGAGGGGATGAGGAGCGAGGCGCCGGGCCCGATCAGGCGGGCGGCGATCGGCCCGGAGAGGAAGGCCACGAAGGCGATCGGGCCGGCGGCGGCGGTCGCGAAGGCGATCAGCCCGACCGCCGCGACGATCACGACCAGGCGGGTGGCGTTCACGCGGATGCCGAGCGCGGAGGCGGTGTCGTCGCCGAGCTGGGTGGCGGAGAGGTCGCGCGAGCGGGAGAGCAGGACGGGAGTGAGGACGACGACCGCGGCGAGGACCGGCACGACCTCGCTCCAGCTCGCGCCGTTGAGGCTCCCGGTGAGCCAGCGGGACGCCTCCTGCAGGTCCCACGCGGCGGCCTGCGAGAGCACGTAGGCGGTGAGGGAGTCGAGCATCGCGGCGACCCCGATGCCGATCAGGATCAGCCGCGTGCCGGCCACTCCGCTGCGGTAGGACAGGGCGTAGACGAGCAGCGCGACCACGAGTCCCGCGACGATCGCGAGGGCCGAGACCTGCGCGGCTCCGAGCGAGAGCGTCACGATCGCGAAGGCGGCGGCAGCGCTCGCCCCGGCGCTGATCCCGATGATGTCGGGGCTGGCGAGCGGATTGCGGAGCATGGTCTGGAAGCTCACTCCGCCGAGACCGAAGCACAGGCCCACCAGCAGCGCGAGCACGGCGCGCGGGAGGCGGAGCCGTCCGACGGTGAAGCCCGCGCCGGGCACCTGCTCGCCGAGGATCACGCGCAGCACCTCGTCGGGCGAGTAGACGGTCTGGCCGACCAGCAGGGAGACGGCGAAGGCGGCCGCGATCAGGACCACGAGGACGGCGACGACGATACGGCGCCGGGCCCCGCGGCGGCGGCGGCCGGCCGCGACGGCGCGGGCGGTGGCGGAGGGCGCCTCGAGCAGCGCGGTCACAGCTCGCGCACCTTCTGGCGGCGGACGATCGCGATGAACACCGGGGCGCCGACCAGCGCGGTGACGATGCCCACGTCGATCTCGCTCGGGCGCGCGACGACGCGGCCGACGATGTCCGCCGCGATCAGGAGCACGGCGCCGGTCACCGCCGAGAACGGCAGCAGCCAGCGGTGGTCCACGCCGACGAGGAGGCGGCAGGCGTGCGGGACGACCAGGCCGACGAAGCCGATGGGCCCCGTGACCGCGGTCGTCGCTCCGCAGAGCACGACCGCGCCCAGGGCGGCACCGCCGCGCGCGAGGGCGACCCGCTCCCCCAGGCCCGCGGCGAGCTCGTCGCCCAGCGCGAGCGTGTTGAGGCTCTTGGCCGAGAGCACGCAGAGGACGAGGCCGGCCAGGAGGAAGGGGAGCACCTGCGCGATGCTCGCGGACGTCGCGCCGCCGACTCCGCCGATCTGCCAGGAGCGGATGCCGCCCGCGATGTCGGCGCGCGGCAGGACGATCGCACTGATCACCGAGACCAGCGCGGCCGAGGTGGCGGCCCCGGCCAGGGCGAGCGTGAGCGGAGTCGCACCGCCGCGCCCCAGCGAGCCGACCGTGTAGACGAAGACCGCGGCGACCGCGGCCCCGCCGATCGCGACCCAGACGTAGGCGGCGGAGCTGCTCAGCCCGAAGAAGACGATGCCCGTCACGACCGCGAGCGAGGCCCCGGTGTTCACCCCGAGGATGCCGGGGTCGGCCAGCGGATTGCGGGTCACCCCCTGCATCAGCACGCCGGCGACGCCGAGGGCCGCACCCGCGATCGCGGCGAGCACGGTGCGCGGGATGCGCTTGGCGACCGCGGCCTGCGCGAATCCGTCCGTGGACCCGCCGAACGCGGCGACCACGTCGCTCCACGCCACCTCCCGCGACCCCACCAGCACCGAGACCACGGCGGCGGCGAGCAGCACGGCCACGGCCGCGAGCAGCCAGAGGGCGCGCAGCCGCCTCGGGCGGCGCACGGCGGCGACGCCCGAGGCGGCGGGAGGAGCGGCGAGGGTCACGCGGATCGGGATCCGGCTCAGGCGGCCGGAGTGCTCTGCGCGGCCTTGGCGGCGGCCTCGTCGAGCAGGTCCAGGTAGTCGTCGAGGACCCACGAGATCGAGAGCGGCGTCGGGTTGGCGGCGGTGCCGAGCGGAGTGGAGGGCAGGCGCACGATGGCGTCGTCGGCGACCGCGGGGATCTGCGAGAGCAGCGGGTCTGCCTTGAGGGTGCTCACGAGCTCGTCGTCGCCGTAGGTGACGATCACGTCGACGTCGCTGAAGGCGTCGGCCTGCTCGGCGCTCTGCGTGAGCGAGAACGTGTCGGTCGCGGCGGAGGCGGTGGCGATGCTGCCGGGAGTGGCCATGCCGAGGTCCTCGAAGAACGCGGGGCGGGTGTCGTGCGACGTGTAGAAGCTGACCTGGCTGAGGTCGGTCGGGTCGACGTGGGTGAGGAACATCGCCGACGTGCCGGCCAGCTGCGGGTGCGCGGCGACCTTCTCCTCGATCTCGCCCTCGAGCTCGGTGATCAGGGCGGCGCCCTCGTCGGCCCTGCCCATCGCCTCGCTGTTCAGCGTGATCATGTCGCGCCAGGAGGTGCCCCAGGCGGTCTCGGGGTAGGCGACGACGGGGGCGATCCCGCTCAGGGTGTCGTAGTCCTCCTGCGTGAGGCCGGAGTAGGCGGCGAGGATGACGTCGGGGTCGGTGTCCGAGACGGCCTCGAAGTCGATGCCGTCGGTCTCGTCGAAGAGGACGGGGGTCTCGGCGCCGAGCTCGGCGAGCTTCTCGCTCACCCAGGGGAGGAGCCCGTCGCCGTCGTCGTCGCCGAAGTTGGCGGCGGCCATGCCCACGGGGACGACGCCCAGCGCGAGCGGGACCTCGTGGTTGGCCCAGTTGACGGTCGCCACGCGCTCGGGCGCCGACTCGATGGTGGTGGTGCCGAGGGCGTGCTCGATCGTGATCGGCGTGAAGCCGCTGTCGGCGGCGGCGTCGTCCCCGGCGGCCGAGCCGCTGCAGCCGGCGAGGCCGATCGTCAGCGCGGTGGCGGCGAGCAGGGCGAGGGGCGTGGTGGCGCGGGGCATGGGTCCCTTTCGAGAGGCTGTGCGGGAGGCGGCGCAGGGTCCGAGCGGACCGGCACTAAGGACAGCCTAACCAAAGAATGTGCGTGCTCTCAGTCGGGAGCTGTCCCGAACCGAGGTCAGGAGCGCCCCGGACGGCCCTTCGAGGGCACCGGGCGCATTCCGACCTCGGTTGCAGACATCAGGCCCTCGCGAGCTTCTCAACGGTGCGCAGGTTCCGGGTCGTCGTGGTGGAGCGGTAGGCGGAGCGGGCGAGGATCCTCGCGACCGGAGTGTCCGTCGAGGCGCCGCGCGGGCAGCGCCAGTAGAGGACGCCGGCGCCCCGGGCGACGAGCTCGACCGCCGGATCCGGCTCGCCGATCGCGGCCTGCGCGGCGTCGAGCGCCTCCTCGTCGGAGCCGAAGACGACGTACGGATGCGCCTCCTCGTCGATCCGCGGGAACGGGTAGGCGGCGAGCACCGCGGCGAGCGCCTCCTGCGTCACGAGCACGATCCAGGCGTCGTAGCCGAACCGCTCGGCGAGCGCCGCCTCGAGCGCGGGCTTCAGCTCGGCGGCCGGGCGGTCGGAGTCGAAGGCTGCGTTGCCGCTCGCGAGGACCGTCCGCACCCGGTCCACGCGGATCCCGGCGACCGTCTCGGCGAGCTCGGCGCTGCGGACGGTGCGGCCGTTGACGTTCACTCCGCGAAGGAGGGCGAGGAACCGGGTCATGCGGCCGACGGTAGCGTGACGGCATGGCGCGCGGAAGCGGACGACGACGACCCCGGCGGACCCTCGAGGAGGAGATCGTGCGGGCGAGCGAGCGCGGACCCGGGGCGAGGACGAGGGCGGAGGCCGTCCCTCCGTCCGGACGCCGGCTGGTGGCGCCGCCCGCCTCGGGCGCCCTGCTCCGCGTCGACGTGGACGCGCTGGTCGCGTTCGCGGCGGAGGAGGACCTGCTGATCGCGCTGGAGCGGCGGATCGGCGAGCACGCGGTGGCCGCGACCCCGGTGCTCTCGTGGTGGTCGGCGACCCCCTCGGTCCCGGGCGAGGAGGAGGAGCGCCGGCTCGACGCGCTCGTGCTGCGGACGGTGGAGCTCGGTCCGGGACCGGCCGAGGACGTGGACTCGCGGCTGCAGGAGCTGGCGCGCGCGGGCGACCTGGACGAGCTGGGAGCCGCGCTGGCGCTGCTCGCGCGGGTTCCGGATCCGCCGGCGGCGTTCCAGGATCCGGACGGGTTCCTGCGCGTGACGGTCCCGGAGTCGCCGTTCGAGCGTCGGCTCGAGGTCCTCGCGGAGGCGCAGGGCGGGCCGGGCGAGCTCCTCGTGCTGCTGCGCGACTGCGCGTTCACCGCGACGCTGCCGCGGCGGCGCGCGGCGATCGCGGCGATGAGCGGGCGGATCCGGGCGGCCGCGGACCCGGGGCGCCTCGACTCCCGGCGGCTGGACGAGCTCGCGGAGGCGGTGGACGCGGCCCTCGAGAAGCGGTGGACCGTGCTCTGACGCCGACCCTGTCTCGGGATGCGCCGGTCCGCGGTCCCGGCGCACCCGCGGCGGTGACCGTTCGCGCACCGGTTCAGCCCCCGCGCACCCCGGGTGAATAGGCTGGACGGATGCCTCTCACCGGTCTCGACCTCCGCCGCTTCCCCGCCGCCCTGAACGATGAGGGCGGTCCCGACGCCGCCACCGCCGCGTGGGCCACCGCGATCAATGCGGGCTTCCACGAGAAGGAGTTCACGCCGGACAAGCTGCGCGACTGGGCCGAGCACATGGTCGCCGATCAGCGCGTGCTCACCGCGGTCGTCGACTCCTCCGCCCCCGAGGGCCTCGACGGCGCGGGCGTGCCGGTCGGCACCTATGCGGCGTTCCCCGGAGCCCTGCAGGTGGGCGGCGGACGCGAGCTGCCGGCGCACCTGGTGTCGCAGGTGACCGTGCGGCCCACGCACCGGCGCCGCGGCATCCTGCGCGCGATGATCACCGAGGACCTGCGCCTGGCGAAGGAGGCCGGCACCCCGGTCGCCGCGCTCACGGCGAGCGAGGCCTCCATCTACCGCCGGTTCGGCTTCGGCCGCTCGGCCTTCACCCGCTCGATCCGCGTCGACACCGGGCCGCGCTTCGGCCTGCAGACCGAGCCCGCCGGCCGCGTCGAGGTCGTCGCGACGAGCTGGCTGCAGCCGCGCATCCCCGCGGTGTTCGCCGCGTTCCAGGCGTCGACCCCCGGCTCGCTGACCCGGCAGTCGCGCTACGAGGCGAACTCCGTCGGCACCGCGTCCGGCGAGACCACGCCCGGCCTCGACGTCCGCTCGGCCGTCCACCTCGACGAGGAGGGGACGCTCGACGGCTTCGTGACCTACCGCGCGGTCGGGCCCGAGGACGACAAGACCCTCGAGATCGTCGACCTCGTCGCCCCCGGCGCCGACGCCTACCTCGCACTCTGGGGCTACCTCGGTGCGGTCGACCTCGCCTCCGCGGTGACCTGGGACATGGCGCCGGTGGACGATCCGCTGACCTGGGCGCTCCGCGACGCGCGCGTGGTGCAGGTGAGCCACGTGGGAGATCTGATCTGGCTGCGGATCCTCGACGTCGCCGCCGCGTTCTCGGCCCGGCCGTGGACCGCGGACGGCTCGGTCGTGGTCGAGGTGGCCGACGGACTCGGGCTCGCCGACGGCCGCTACCGCCTCACCGCCGCGGGCGGCTCCGCCACCGTGGAGCGCACCGAGGACGAGGCCGAGCTCGCGCTGGACGTGGCCGACCTGGGCTCGCTGCTGCTGGGCTCGGTGCGGCCGTCGATCCTGGCGAAGGCCGGGCTGGCGCGCCTCACAGGCGAGGCGGGGCGGATGGACCGGCTGTTCGCACCGATCGCGACGCCGTACTGCATCTCGTTCTTCTAGGCCTGCGCGGCGCTCCCCCTCCGCTGCGAACGGTTCCTTTGAAGCGCTGCGGCTGCGCGATCTGCAGGCGGCTGTGCGATCTGCAGGCGCTGAGCGATCTGCAGGCGCTGAGCGTGCCGTCTGCAGGAGAGCGTGCGATCTGCTGGCGCTGAGCGTGCCGTCTGCAGGAGAGCGTGCGATCTGCAGGCGCTCAGCGTGCCGTCTGCAGGAGAGCCGCGCGCGATCGGGCATTCCTCCGCATGAATGACGGCTGGAGCCCGAGTTCCCCTGCAGACGGCACACTCCCCTGCGAATCGCGCACACCGCCCGTAGCGCACCCCTGCGAATCACACGGGCCACCTGCGAACCGCACGCCGCCCTGCGAATCGCGCGCGCATTCCCTGCGAACCGCACACCGCCCTGCGAACCACGCGCTCACTCCCCCTGACAACCGCGCACCCCCGGCGAACCGCACGCACACCCCCTGCGAACCGCAGACCGCCCGGCGAACCGCACGCAGACCCCTGCGAACCGCACGCGCACCGCACACCCCCCGCCCGCGCACCGCACACCCCCTGCGAACCGCACGCGCACCGCACAACCCCCTGCGAACCGCACGCCGCCCCGCGAACCGCACGCACACCCCCTGCGAACCGCACGCGCACCGCACCACCCCGCGCACCGCAGCCGCCGCGGACTGCCAGCCGCCTCCGGGCGTCCGCGCATCCCGCGTCGGTCATGCTGGAGGACCCGTCCCCGACACCGGCAGGAGTTCCGCGTGGGTGCATCCGTGATCGTCGACGTCATCGTCGTGCTGAGCCTCATCGGCGCGCTCGTCGACGGCCTGCGGCGCGGCCTGCTCCGGACCCTCGGCGGTCTCGCCGGGATCGTCGCGGGCGCGATCGGCGCCTCGTTCGCCGTGCCCGCCGTCTCGTCGTGGACGGCCGGCAGCGAGTGGCGCCTGCTCGCCGTGATCGGCACCGCCGTGCTGCTGCTGGGCGTCGGCTACGCGATCGGAGCGACGCTCGGCGCGGTCATCGGCCGGGGGGCCGACAGGGTCAAGCTCGGCCTGCTCGACCGGCTCGCGGGCGGCGTCGCCGGCGTCGCGATCTCCGGCCTGGTCTGGATCGCCGTCACCTCGGCCGTCTCCCTCCTCGGCGTCCCCCTCGTCACGACCTCGGTCGCCGGCTCGACCGTCATCCGCACGATCGACGACCTCACCCCCTCCCCCGTCCGCGCCTTCCTCGCGCAGCTGCAGTCGACGGTGGTCGACGAGGGCACCTCCTGGGTCGTCGAGGCGCTCGACGCTCCGACCCGGGCGCCCGCGATCCCGGACGTCTCGACCGACGACCCCGAGGTGGCCGCTGCCACCCGCTCGGTCGTCCGCGTCTCCGGCACGGCCTGGGCCTGCGACGTCGGAGTGACGGGCAGCGGCTTCGTCGTCTCGGACGACCGCGTGATCACCAACGCCCATGTGGTCGGCGGAGTCTCACAGCCGGTCGTCGAGGCGCCGGGCGAGGCCCCGCGCACCGGCCGTGTCGTCTACCTGGACCCGGCCGCCGACCTCGCCGTGATCGCCGTCGACGGGCTCGACGCCTCCCCGCTCCCGCTCGACGACGCCGTCGCCGCTGGGGACGGCGCCGTGGTCGCGGGCTACCCCTTCGGCGGCCCGCTGACGCTCGGCTCGGCCGAGATCTCCTCCGACGCCACGGTCTCGCTGATGGTCGACGGAGCGCCGACCTCGCGCGAGGTGCTGACCCTCGCCGCCGTCGTCAACCAGGGCAACTCGGGGGGCCCGCTGCTCTCTCTCGAGGGGACCGTGTCGGGCGTCGTCTTCGGCAAGGCCGCCTCCGTCGACAACGTCGGCTACGCCATCCCGCTCTCGGTCCTCACTCCCGTGGTCGAGCAGGCCGCGTCGCTGACGGACGCCGTGGATCCGGGGGCCTGCCGCTCGAAGTGAGCGGTCACGGGAGCGGCCCGTCGACCAGCACGAGGGTGAGGTCGTCGAGCCGCACCGTCTCGGGCCGCGCCGACTCGAGGTAGGCGGACACGCGCGGATCGACGGGGAAGCGCGCCGACCGCTCGATCGCGATGGCGACGATCCCGGCGGACGACGGATCGGTCGTCACCCGGTCGCCGATGTAGGGCACGTAGACGCCCGAGGACATGCCCTGCGCGAGGACCAGGCCGCCGTCGAGGCCGCGCTCGCGCAGCACGTCGGCCACCCGCGCGATCCCGGTCGGCCGCTCCTGGGTGATCCCCGCCGAGGTGGCGGTCGCGATCACGAGGGACGCGGCCAGCAGCACGGCGCCGGCGCCGCGGGCGAGGGGCGCGGGCAGCACGATCCCGCCGCGCAGCGCCTCCGCGATGCCGATGCCCGCCAGCGCGCAGAGCAGCCAGGCCCACGCCGCGTAGTAGTGCGGCAGCGCGACCGAGCTGATCGCCAGGTGGAACACGAGGAGGAGCAGCGTCGCGGCGCCCAGGTAGAGCACCAGCGCGCGGCGCCGCGGAGCGAGCAGGGCCAGCAGGGTCCCGAGGAGCAGCACGGCGAGCGCCGCCGGCCCGATGCCGACGAGCATGAACCACAGGTTCGCCCACCACGGCGGGAAGACGTACGCGGTCCCGGCGACCTCGATCAGGTGGCCGTCGGCGTTGTGCTCGGACTGGAACTCGAGCAGGTACCGGATCGCCTCGACCGGATGCACCGGCAGGTAGGCGAGCACCCCGGTGACGACGAACGCGACGGAGAGGGCGAGGCCGCCCCGCAGAGCCCGGGCCCTGCTCCCCGACCACAGCAGCGGCAGGAGGAGCACCGGCGCGAGGACCGCCGTGGTCAGCTTCGAGGTGACCGACAGCGCCAGCAGCGCCCCGGCCAGCGCGATCAGCCAACCGCTCCGCCTGCCCGGGGAGGCACGCGACCAGGTCCACGCCGCGGCCATCGCCGCGACGGCGAAGAGCACCATGAACGGCTCCAGGAGCGCGAGGCGGTCGATCCGCGTGCCGGCTCCCACGGCGGTGCGCGGGAGGAGGAGGAACAGGCCGGCCGGGACGAGGGCGAGCGTCGGGCCGAGCTCGCGCCGGAACCAGAGCCAGAGCACCACCCCGGTGAGGAACGCGGCCGCGCCGGCGGCGATCCTGCCCGCGAGCAGCCCCTCGCCGAGCAGCACCTGCGCGAGCCCGATCAGGTACTTCGCCGTCGGCGGATGCTCGAGGTTCGCGCTCACGTCGCCGTGCAGGTAGTCCCACCCGGCGGCGAGGTACACGGGCTCGTCCGACGAGATGTTCGCCGCTCCGAGGTTCCCGAAGCACTGGTAGAGCCCCCACAGCACGGTCCCGATCAGAGCCGCCCGCTTCACCCGCCCGATCCTAGGCGCCGGTGCCCGCACCGCTCCACAGGAGGGCCCGGGCCGCGGCGACGGCGGCGGGTAGGATCGACGCGCATCCCGTCCCCCTCCCCTGGAGCCTCCAGCACATGGCAGACAGCCGCACCGCCGTTCCCGACACCACTGCGAACGCGGAGGCGACGCCCGAGCGGGAGCAGCCCTACGCGGCCCTCGGACTCAAGCCCGACGAGTACGCGAGCATCCGCGAGATCCTCGGCCGCCGCCCCACGAGCGGCGAGCTCGCGATGTACTCGGTGATGTGGAGCGAGCACTGCTCCTACAAGTCGTCGAAGATGTACCTCCGCCAGTTCGGGCAGAAGGTCTCGCCCGCCATGAAGAAGAACCTCATGGTCGGCATGGGCGAGAACGCCGGAGTGGTCGACGTCGGCGAGGGCTGGGCCGTCACCTTCAAGATCGAGAGCCACAACCACCCGAGCTACATCGAGCCCTTCCAGGGCGCGGCGACGGGAGTGGGCGGCATCGTCCGCGACATCATCTCGATGGGCGCGCGGCCGGTCGCGGTCATGGACGCGCTGCGCTTCGGGGCGATCGACGACCCCGACACCGCGCGCGTCGTGCACGGAGTCGTCGCCGGCATCTCCTTCTACGGAAACTGCCTCGGCCTGCCGAACATCGGCGGCGAGACCTACTTCGACTCGGTCTACCAGGGCAACCCTCTCGTGAACGCGCTGGCCGTCGGCGTCCTCCGCCACGAGGACCTGCACCTCGCGAACGCCCGCGGCGTCGGCAACAAGGTCGTGCTCTTCGGGGCGCGCACCGGAGGCGACGGCATCGGCGGCGCGTCGATCCTCGCCTCCGACACCTTCGCCGACGGCGGACCGACCAAGCGCCCCGCGGTGCAGGTCGGCGACCCGTTCGCCGAGAAGGTGCTCATCGAGTGCTGTCTCGAGCTCTTCCGCAAGGACCTCGTCGAGGGCATCCAGGATCTGGGCGCCGCGGGCATCTCGTGCGCCACCTCGGAGCTGGCCTCCAACGGCGACGGCGGCATGTTCATCGAGCTCGACTCGGTGCTGCTGCGCGACCCCTCGCTCACGGCGGAGGAGATCCTCATGTCGGAGTCGCAGGAGCGGATGATGGCCGTCGTCACGCCCGAGAAGCTCGACGCGTTCCTCGAGGTCGTCGGCAAGTGGGACGTCGAGACCAGCGTCCTCGGCGAGGTCACCGACTCCGGCCGCCTGATCATCCACTGGCACGGCGAGGAGATCGTCAACGTCGACCCGCGCACCGTCGCGGTCGACGGCCCGGTCTACGAGCGCCCGATCGAGTACCCCTCCTGGCTCGACGCGCTGCAGGCCGACTCCTCCTCCCGCCTGCCCCGCTCGACCGGGGGCGACGCGCTGCGCGCCGAGACCCTGGCGCTCCTGGGCTCGGCGAATCTCGCGGACAAGAGCTGGATCACCTCGCAGTACGACCGCTACGTGCTCGGCAACACCGCCCTCAGCTACCCCGACGACGGCGGCATGGTCCGCGTCGACGAGGAGTCGGGCCTCGGCTTCGCGGTCGCGACCGACGCGAACGGCCGCTGGTGCCAGCTCGACCCGGCGCAGGGCGCCCGCCTGGCGCTGGCGGAGGCGTTCCGCAACGTCGCCGTCACCGGAGCGACCCCGGTCGCCGTCTCGGACTGCCTCAACTTCGGCAGCCCCGAGAACCCCGAGGTGATGTGGCAGTTCCGCGAGGCCGTGGGCGCGCTCGCCGACGCCTGCCTCGAGCTCGAGATCCCCGTCACCGGCGGCAACGTCTCGTTCTACAACCAGACCGGCGACGTGCCGATCTTCCCGACCCCCGTCGTCGGCGTCCTCGGCGTGATCGACGACGTCGCGCGCCGCATCCCCTCCGGCTGGCAGGACGAGGGCGACAACCTCTACCTCCTCGGCACCACCCGCGACGAGCTCGACGGCTCCGCGTGGGCCGGCACGATCCACGACCACCTCGGCGGGCTGCCCCCGCAGCTCGACCTGGCCGCCGAGCGCGCACTGGCCGAGCTGATCTCGGCGGGCGCGAAGGAGTCGCTCATCGCCTCCGCCCACGACCTCGCCGACGGCGGGCTCGTGGTGGCGCTGGCCGAGTCGGCCCTGCGCTTCGGTGTCGGGGCGCGCATCTGGCTCGACGAGCTGATGGAGCGCGACGGCGTCGACGCGACGGCCGCGCTGTTCTCGGAGTCGACCGGCCGCGTGCTCGTGTCGGTGCCGCGCGAGGACGACGTGAAGTTCCGCGGGCTCTGCGAGGGCCGGGGCTACCCGGTGCTGCGCATCGGCGTGACCGACGCGGCGACCCCCGCGGTCGAGGTGCAGGGCCTGTTCACGCTGCCGCTGGACGAGCTGCGCTCCGTGAACGGTGCTGTGCTGCCGCGCCACTTCGGCTGAGCCTCCGCACATCCCGAGACCGCAGGAGTCGCGGTGGTCGAGCCGGACCACCGCGACTCCTGCGTTCCCGGCGACGATCGCCGTTCGTGGAGTTCCGTGATTACGGAATGTTTGCAATAGTGGAGCATGACCTCCTCCCGAGACCTCGCCGGCGAGGTCGACGCGCTCCGAGCGCGGCTGGACCGCCTCGAGCGCGCTGACGCCCCCGCCGCGCCCGCCGCCGACGATCCGCTCTGGGCCCTGACCGCTCTCCGCGAGCGCCTGCCCTCTCCCGGCGGAGTCGTCTTCGCCGGCTCGGTCGCCACTCCGGCCGGCCCCGTCGAGTGGCAGTACGGCCTCAGCACCGATGCGTTCTTCGAGCGCGACTGGGGAGCGAGCCCCGGGCCGACCGCGCTCGCCGCCCTGGGAAGCCCTGTGCGCCTGCGGTTCCTGCAGGCGGTGGCCGGAGGAGTCGAGACCGTCGCCCAGCTCGCCGAGAGCGAGGGCGCGGGCACCACCGGGCAGATCTACCACCACGTCAACCAGCTGGTCGCCGCCGGCTGGCTGGAGGCGCGCGGCCGCGGCCGCTACGGCATCCCGCCGGAGCGCCTCGTCCCCCTGCTCGTGATCCTGCTCGCCTCCGGAGGACCCCGATGACCCGCCGCCGCCTCGCCCTCGCCGCCGCCTCCGCCGCGGCCGTCGTCCTGCTCGGCGGAGTGCTGCTCCGCCCCTCCGCTCCCACCCTCTCGACCGAGGCGACCGGCGACGCCGAGATCGCCGAGTGGCTCCGGACGGATGTCGGGGACGGGGCTCGGAACCACCTCGTCGCCGCCGTGGTCACGCCCGACGGCGTGCGCTACGGCGGACTCGGAGCCGACGAGCGGACCGAGGTCGAGATCGGATCGGTCACCAAGACGATGACCGCGCTCCTCCTCGCCCGGAGCGCCGCCGAGGGGACGGTCGGGCTCGAGGACCCCGCCGCGGACCACGCCGACGTCGGCGGCTTCACCGGGACGCTCGAGGAGCTGGCGACCCACCGCTCCGGCCTGCCGCGCCTCCCCGCCGGTATCGGCGACCTCGCCTCGACGCTCGTCGCCCAGCTGCGCGGCACCGACCCCTACGCGGGCTGGTCGGCCGACGACGTCCTCCGGCAGGCCGCCGACGCGGACCAGGGCGAGCACGTGCACGCCTACTCGAACCTCGGCGCGGCGGTGCTCGGCCAGACGCTCGCCCGCGCCGAGGGCCGCGACTACGCCGACCTCCTCCGCGAGCGCGTCCTCGATCCGCTCGGGATGACCGCGACCTCCGCCCCGGAGACCGCGGACGCCCTCCCCGCCGACGCGCCGACCGGCTTCTCGGCGAGCGGGCGGCCCGTCGACGCGTGGACGATGGCGGGCTACGCGCCGGCGGGCGGCGTCCGCTCCACGGCGGCGGACATGGCCCGCTACGCGCAGGCCCTCCTCACCGACGACCCCGCGCTGGGAGTGCCCGCGGCGAGCGTCCTGGATCCGCGGTTCGACGCCGACGGGGCGCGGATCGGCCTCGGCTGGTTCACCTCGGAGTCGGAGGACGGCGGATCCGTCACCTGGCACAACGGAGGGACCTCCGGCTACTCGACGATGCTCGCGATGGACCGCGAGCGCGGCGTCGCGGTGTTCGTCAACGGCGACACGGCGAGCTCGGTCGACGAGCTCGGCCTGCGCCTGCTGGAGCGCGCCGGGGAGGAGTCGTGATGATCGCCTCGGTCCTCGTCCTGCTCGTCGTCGCGTTCACCGTCGGCCGCTTCGCCCTGGGGAGCGTTCACCGTCGCCGGGCGGCCGGGCTCCTCGACCGCGACCGCGTCCGGACGCTCGCCCGCGGCGTCGAGGCCGTCGCCGTGCTGCTGCTCGGGCGGGCGCTCGTCGACTGGTCGGCGCTGACGCTGCTCCCCTGGGCCGCGCTCGTGGCTCTCACTGCGGCCGGGGCGGCCGGCGCGGTGCTGCGCTGGGGCGGGCTGCCGTGGTTCGAGGATCCGGCGCGCCGCCGCTCGCGCACCACCGGGCTCGCGGCGACCGTCGCCGTGTCGGCGGTCCTGATCGGCGTCCTGGGCTGAGCGCCTGCGCCGTCCGGTCCACGCCCTGCGGTGGTGGTCGCGTGCTGCGGTGACGTGGGAGGAGTGGGGTCCGCCCGGGAGGGAGCGGCGTCAGCCGATCTGCGCGGGGAGGTCGTCGGGCTCGGCGTTGTCGAGGACGCGGCCGTTCTGGTCGCCGACGCTCAGGACGGTCGTCGGGCGGAGGTTGAGGGTGTCGCCGCCGTAGAGGCTGTCGATGTCGACGCCGTCGCGGCGCACCGAGTTCAGCGCGGAGAGGTAGTCGGAGCTGATGCAGAACCGGTCCGCGATGCGCTCGCTGATGTCGCCGGCCGCCACCAGGTAGGAGGCCGGGGCGCCGTCGGAGGCGGTGCTCGCCGTTCCGGTCGCGCCGGCACGGGAGCCGCGGTCGCGCACGCGCTCGAGATCGACGCCGTCGAGCGTCCCCTCGTCGAGCGCCTGGACGACGCACTCGCCGGAGACGTCCTCGACGGGCGCGGGAGTGGTCGAGACGCTCGGCACCGGCCGTGGCGTGGACTCCGCTCCGGCGGCGGGCGGCGCCGTGGAGGCGGTCGGCTCGGCGGGTGCGGCGGCGGGGCTCGTCGCCTCCGCCGTGCAGCCGGCGAGCAGGACCGCGGCGGAGAGGGCGATCACGAGGCGCTGCGTCGTCCGGACCATTCCGCGACTCTAACCCGGCGCCCGCGCGGCCGGGTGCCACCGCGCCCAGCGGGGTGCGGGCGATCCCGCCGAGACCGGAGCAGCCGACCGGCGGGCAGCCCCGACCGAGGCGCGGCTCGAACGGCCCCTGGACAGCGCGCCCCCGATTGACCTCCCCCGTCGATCGGACCCATGCCGAGCACCTGTTGGACACGCGGCGGGAACCGGAGTCGACTGGGACCATGCAGTACACGCACCTCGGCCGCACCGGCCTGTCCGTCTCCCGCACCGTCCTCGGCACCATGAACTTCGGCATGCAGACCGAGGAGTCCGACTCGTTCGCGATCATGGACCGGGCGCACGAGCTCGGCGTCAACTTCTTCGACACGGCCGACGTGTACGGAGGCGAGGCCGGCCGCGGTGCCACCGAGGAGATCGTGGGCCGCTGGTTCGCGCAGGGCGGCGAGCGCCGCGAGCGCACCGTCCTCGCGACCAAGGTCTTCGGCGACATGGGCGAGTTCGCCGCTCCCGGAGCCGAGCGCGGCCGCGACTCCTGGCCCAACGGCGGCCGGCTCTCGGCGCTCACCCTGCGCCGCGCGCTCGACGAGAGCCTCCGCCGCCTGCAGACCGACCACATCGACCTGTACCAGTTCCACCACGTCGACCGGACGACGCCCTGGGACGAGATCTGGCAGGCGATGGAGGTCGCCGTGCAGCAGGGCAAGGTCCTCTACGTCGGCTCCAGCAACTTCGCCGGCTGGCACCTCGCCCAGGCGCAGGAGGCGGCGCGCGCCCGCCACTTCACCGGCCTCGCCTCCGAGCAGTCGATCTACAACCTGCTCGTCCGCGACGTCGAGCGCGAGGTCCTGCCCGCGGCGCTGCACTACGGACTCGGCGTCATCCCCTGGTCGCCGCTGCAGGGCGGGCTGCTGGGCGGCGTGCTCGAGAAGACCGCGGAGGGCGGGCGACGCTCCTCCGAGCGCACTCTCGCCGCGATCGAGGAGCACCGCCCCGCGCTGGAGCAGTGGGAGGCGTTCGCCCGCGAGCGCGGCGAGGCGCCCGGCGAGCTGGCGCTGGCGTGGCTCCTCCACCAGCCCGCCGTCACCGGTCCGATCACCGGGCCGCGGACGCTCGAGCAGCTCGAGAGCGCCGTCGCCGCCGTCGACATCACCCTCGACTCCGAGGCCCTCGCGCGCCTCGACGAGATCTTCCCCGGCCACCGGACCGCCCCCGAGGACTACGCCTGGTGACCACCCACCCCACTGCGAAGGAGCATTCATGAAGCAGCGCACTCTCGGCGACCTCCAGGTCGGCGCGATCGGACTCGGCGGCATGCCGATGTCGATCGAGGGCCGCCCGGACCGCGAGCGCTCGATCGCCACGATCCACGCGGCCCTCGACGCCGGCGTGACCCTGATCGACACGGCCGACGCCTACCACCTCGCCACCCAGGACGACCTCGGCCACAACGAGCTGCTCATCGCGGAGGCGCTGCGCAGCTACGGCGGCGACACCTCCGCCGTGCTCGTCGCCACCAAGGGCGGACACCTGCGGCGCGAGCCCGGCCCCTGGGACCAGGACGGCCGCCCCGAGTACCTCAAGGAGGCGGCTCGTGCGACCGCGGAGCGCCTGGGCGTCGACGCGATCGGCCTCTACCAGTACCACCGGCCCGACCCGGCGGTCCCCTACGCCGACTCGATCGGCGCGCTGGCCGAGCTGCTCGACGAGGGCGTCGTCCTGCGCGCGGGCATCTCGAACGCCGACCCGGATCAGATCCGCGAGGCGCACGGCATCCTCGGCGAGCGCCTGGTCTCGGTGCAGAACCAGTTCTCGCCGTCGTTCCGCTCCAGCGAGCCGGAGCTCGAGCTCTGCGCCGAGCTGGGACTGGCGTTCCTGCCGTGGAGCCCGCTCGGCGGCATCTCCTCGGCGGGCGAGCTCGGCTCGCGCTACTCCGCGTTCGCGGCGGTCGCCGAGGCCCGCGGAGTGACGCCGCAGGTCGTCTGCCTCGCCTGGGAGCTGGCGAAGGCCCCGGTCGTGCTGCCGATCCCGGGCGCCTCCCGCCCCGAGAGCATCCGCGACTCCGCCACGGCGGCCGACCTGGAGCTCACGGCCGAGGAGCTGGCCTCGCTCGACTGATTCGGTTCGCAACGGAGGAAGGATCGTGCCTCGGTACCCGTCCGACGCGGATCGCGGGGGCCCGGCGCTGATCCTTCCTCCGTGACGAACACGATCCGGCTCAGACCGCGTCCTGCAGCGGCTGCGGGAGGGCCGAGACGAACGCCCGGGCCGCGGCGCTCGGCCGCTCCGGCACCGCCACCATGGTCCGCCACACCAGCAGCGGATCGGCGAGCGCCACCGCCCGCAGCCCGGCCGGGCGCTTCTCGGCGAAGTGCGCCGGCACGACCGCGATCCCCATGCCGTACTCGACCAGGTCGAGCAGCGTGTGCACGTCGTTCACCTCGAGCTCGACCTCGAACGCGAGACCGTGCGCCGCGAACGCCCGCGCCGCGACGTGGCTCGCCGCCCAGTGCTCCTGTAGCCCCACGATCGTCTCGCCCGCCAGGTCCGGGATGCGGCAGCCGACGCGGCTCGCGAGCGGGTGACCCGGGCGCACGAGCACCGCGAATCCCTCGCTCGCCAGCGGCATCGTCCGCACGCCGCCCGGCACTGCTCCGATGTCGGCCACCAGCGCCAGGTCGAGGCGGCCGGCGGCGACGGAGTCGAGCAGCGTGCCGGACCCCTCGTGGATCAGCCGCAGCGCGACTCCCGGGTGCTGCTCGCGGAAGGTCGCGAGCTCGCGCGGCAGGTGCACGCCGCCGAGGCACTCCTCCGTGCCCACCGCGAGGCTCCCGCGGAGCACCCCCTGGACGGCGAGCACCGCGTCGCGGGCGGCGAGCGCGCTGGCGACCGAGCGCTCCGACTCCGCGAGCATCGCCCGGCCGGCCGGCGTCAGCTCGACCCGGCGCGTGCTGCGGGTGAAGAGGGGGCTGCCCAGCTCGCTCTCGAGCGCGCGGATCGACGCCGAGAGCCCCGACTGCGAGATCTGCAGGGCGCTCGCGGCGCGGGTGAAGTGCTGCTCCTTCGCGACGGCGAGGAAGTGTTCGAGCTGACGCAGTTCCATGGGTCCATCCTCGTCGCGCGGGCGGAGGAGCGGGGACCGGACGCGGCAGTCCGCAGCGGCTGCTCGGCCGCCGGGTGCGGAGGCGTCCGGCGGGCACGGCGGCAGCAGGAGGGAGCCGCCGGCTCGGCTCAGGCGTCGGCGGACGAGATCGCGAGGACGATCGCCGTCAGCGTCGTCCGGAGGCGCTCGAGCGACTCGGCCTCCGATTCGTCCTCGAGGATCGACTGCTTGACCGCGTCGTCGTAGCCCGCCACCAGCAGGCGCACGGCCGTCGTCGGCTCGAGCGAGAACTCGCGGCGCACCTGGCGCAGCGCCCCGTGCACGATCTGGACGAGCGAGGCGTCGAAGCCGGCCCGGAAGTCGCGGTACTGCGGAGCGATCCGCGGGTCGCGCAGCGCGAGCAGCTCGAACTCCGACTCGACCACGCACCAGCGGCGGTTGTCGGTGGCCGGCCCCTGGAGGAAGTCGAGGATGACCACGGCCAGCGTCTCGGCCGTCAGCGGCTCGTCGGCCGAGACGACGCGCGGGATCGTGCGGTCCATCTGCTCGACGAGGGCGGTCACCCGGGCGCCGTTCTCCCGCTCCATCAGCGCGAAGAACAGCTCCTCCTTGGTGGAGAAGTTGGAGTAGAAGGCGCCGCGCGAGAAGCCGGCGCGCTCGCAGATCTGCTCGACGGACGCGCTGTGCACGCCCGTCTCGGCGAAGACGTCATAGGCCGCGTCGAGCAGGCGCTCGCGGGTGCGGCCGCGGCGGGAGGTCTCGGGAGGGGTGGAGTCGATCGCCGTCATCGCCAGCCCCCTGCCCGTCCTGTCAACACCTTCGACGCTGTTCACCTTATCCGATACATTCACGTATCGAATACGGTCCTGTATCGGATACGCTCGTGTATCGGAGCCCCGCTCCGCCCTGGTACAGAGACGTATCGCCACCCTCCCCACCCATCGTCAGGAGACCGCGTGTCGTCGCTGCTCTACCGTCTCGGTCGTCGCGTGTACCGCGCCCACCGCCTCGTCGCCGTCCTGTGGCTGCTGATCGTGGTGGCGGGCGGAGGAGGAGCGCTGCTGCTCAACCAGGGCACCGACAACACGTTCTCCATCCCGGGCACGCAGTCGCAGACCGCCCTCGACCAGCTCGAGCGCACCTTCCCCCAGGTCAGCGGCACGTCCGCGCGGTACGTGGTCGTCGCGCCCGACGGAGGCAGCGTCCAGGACGCCGACGTGAAGGGCCCGGTCGCCGACGCGGTCGCCGCGCTCGGCGACGTCGACGAGGTCGCGGCCGTCACGGACCCCTACTCCGACAGCGTCTCCGGCACGATCTCCGACGCCGGGAACGCCCTCGTCATCACCGCGCAGATGGACGGCTCCGCCACCACCACGAGCCCCGAGAGCCGCGACGCGCTGAAGGCCGAGGCGACGACCCTCCAGGACGCGCTGCCCGCCGGCTCCGTGGTCTCGCTCGGCGGCGACCTCTTCGCCCAGAACCTCCCCGGCGTGACCATCACCGAGGCCATCGGCCTGGTGGTCGCCCTCGTCGTCCTCGTGCTCACCTTCGGCTCGTTCCTGGCCGCCGGCATGCCGCTGGTCACCGCGCTGCTCGGCGTCGCCCTCTCGATGTCGGCGATCTTCATCGCCACCCGCTTCGCCTCGATCTCCTCGACCACGCCGCTCCTGGCGCTGATGCTGGGCCTGGCGGTCGGCATCGACTACGCCCTCTTCATCATCAGCCGCCACCAGGACCAGCTGAAGCAGGGCATGGACCCGGAGGAGTCGACCGCGCGAGCGACCGCGACCGCGGGCTCCGCCGTCGTCTTCGCGGGCCTGACCGTGATCATCGCGCTCGTCGGCCTCTCGGTCGCGGGCATCCCGTTCCTCACCACGATGGGCATCGCGGCGGCGGGCGGAGTCGCGATCGCCGTGGTCATCGCGCTCACCCTGACCCCCGCCCTCCTCGGCTTCGCCGGGGCGCGGCTGCGCCCCAAGGAGCGCCGCGCGAAGAAGAGGGCCGCGAAGGCCGCCGCCGCCGCGGGCACCCACGTCGACACCGAGGCTCACGAGGAGGCGGCCACCGCCTCCCCCGGCGGCCACGTGCACGCCGAGGTCCCGCGCGGGTTCTTCCGCGGCTGGGTCCGGGTCGTCACGCGGTTCCCGATCGTGACGATCATCGCGGTGATCGGCGTGCTCGGCGTCGCGAGCATCCCGGCGCTCAGCCTCCGCCTCGCCCTGCCGGACGCGGGCTACCAGGCCCAGGGCACGCCCGCGCGCACCACCTACGACCTGCTCGCCGAGAACTTCGGCGCCGGCTACAACGGCCCGCTCATCGTCACCGGGACGATCATCGGCTCGACCGATCCGCTCGGCCTCATGGACGACCTCAAGGGCGAGATCGAGAAGCTCGACGGAGTCGCCTCGGTGCCGCTCGCGACGCCCAACGAGACCGCCGACACCGGCATCATCCAGGTGATCCCCGAGGGCGGCCCCGACTCCGAGGCCACCAAGGCGCTGGTCGCCGAGATCCGCGACAAGCACGACTACTTCCAGCAGGAGTACGGCGTCGACCTCGCGGTGACCGGCCAGACCGCGGTCGGGATCGACATCTCGGACACGCTCGCCAAGGCCCTCCTGCCGTTCGGCCTGCTCGTCGTGGGCCTGTCGCTGGTGCTGCTGACGATGGTGTTCCGCTCGCTCTGGGTGCCGATCAAGGCGACGCTGGGCTACCTGCTGTCCGTCGGCGCGTCCTTCGGCGCCGTGGCGGCGGTGTTCGAGTGGGGATGGTTCTCGGACGCGCTGCACGTCGACAAGACGGGCCCGATCATCAGCTTCATGCCGATCATCCTGATGGGCGTGCTCTTCGGCCTCGCGATGGACTACGAGGTGTTCCTGGTCTCGCGGATGCGCGAGGACTACGTGCACGGGAGGCCGGCGCGCGCCGCCGTCGAGTCGGGCTTCGTCGGCTCGGCCAAGGTGGTCACGGCCGCCGCGGTCATCATGTTCTCGGTCTTCGCCGCCTTCGTGCCGGAGGGGGACACCAACATCAAGCCGATCGCGCTCGGGCTCGCCGTGGGCGTCTTCGTCGACGCGTTCATCGTGCGGATGACGCTGGTGCCCGCCGTGCTGCACCTGCTCGGCGACCGCGCCTGGCACATGCCGCGCCGGCTCGACCGCGTCCTGCCGTCCTTCGACGTCGAGGGCGAGGGCCTCACGAAGGAGCTCGCGCTGGCCGACTGGCCGGAGCCCGGATCCACCGACGTGATCGCGGCGGAGGACCTCCGCCTCGACGGACCCGATGGCCCCGTCTACAGCGGCGTCTCGCTGCGGGTCGCGCCCGGCTCCTCCCTCGTGGTCCACGGGCCGCACCGCTCCGGCCGCACCGCGCTGCTGCTGAGCATCGCCGGCCGGCTCGCCCCCGACTCCGGGCGCCTGAAGGTCGCGGGCCTGGTCGTGCCGATCCGCTCCGCCGCCGTGCGCGGCCGAGTCGGGCTGGTGCGCCTCGCCGGAGCCGCCGACCCCGTCGCCGACGTCCGGTCGGCCCTGGAGTCGGCCCCGCCGATCCTGGTGCTCGACGACCTCGACACGGTCACCGACCCGCAGCTGCGCAGTGCGATCCGGGCCGAGCTCGACGCCGCCCGCGCCGCCGACGACGCGTTCACCGTGGTCGCCTCCTCCGTCGACGCCGAGGCGCTCGACGACCTCCTCCCCTCCGACCGCGGCGTGCTCGCGGTCTCGCCCGCGGCCGAGCGCCGCGCGATCGCAAAGGTCCTCTGACAGATGGCTCTCCTCTCCCTCGAACGCCCCCGCGGCGTCAAGAAGGTGTCCTGGCTGACCCTTCTCGGGATCGTCCTGGTCCCCCTCGTCATCGGCGGCCTCCTGGTGTGGGCGCTCTGGAACCCGACCGAGCGCCTCGACACGATCACGGCCGCCGTGGTCAACGAGGACACTCCGGTCGAGATCAACGGGCAGACCGTGCCGCTCGGCCGCCAGCTCGCGGCCGGCCTCGTGACGGGCGGCACCGACTCCGCGAGCTCGGACGCCCCCTCCGCCACCCCCTCGGCGAGCGCGACCCCGTCGGCGAGCGCGACCCCGGTGCCCAACGTCTCCGGCTCGGACTCGACGGGCAACTTCACCTGGGTCCTCACCGACAAGGACGACGCCGCGAAGGGCCTCGCCGACGGCAGCTACGCGACCGTCGTGACGATCCCCTCGTCCTTCTCCGCCGCCGCCACCTCGTACTCGGGCGACGCCGCGGAGGCGACGAAGGCGACCATCGACATCGCCACCAGCGAGAAGGCCAAGCTCGTCGACGACGCCATCTCGGCCACGGTGACCAGCACCGCCACCTCGCTGCTCAACACGCAGCTGACCACGGCCTACCTCGAGAACGTCTACGTCGGCTTCAACACCCTCAACGAGCAGATCGGCCAGGCGGCCGAGGGCGCGGGCACGCTCGCCGACGGCGCCGACCAGCTCGGCACCGGCGCCTCCACCCTCGCCGACGGCACGAGCAGCCTCGCCGACGGGATCGACGAGCTCGCCACCGGCGCCTCCTCGCTCTCGGACGGCGTCGGGCAGATCGGCACCGGAGCCTCGTCCCTCGCCGACGGCGTGGGGCAGCTCGGCACCGGGGCCTCCGACCTCTCCGGCGGAGTCGCGCAGCTGGCCACCGGCGCGCGCGGCGTCGCCGGCGGAGTGGGACAGCTCGCGACGGGCGCCCGCGACTCGGCGACCGGCGCGACCGCGCTGCAGGGCGGCGCCTCCGACCTGGCCGACGGGCTCGACCAGCTGCGGGAGGGAGTGGTGAGGACCGGCGACGGGACTCAGCAGGTCGCCGCCCTCAGCGCCGGCGCCGCCGCCGCCACCGCGCAGACGTTCGCCGGCCTCTCGACCGTCCTCGAGTCCTGCACGACCGCGGAGTGCATCGCGGCGAAGGCGGTCCTCGCCTCGACGAGCGGGCCCACCGGAGCCGTGACCCTCACCGAGCAGACCGCGGGAGCCGTCGCCGGGATCGACGCGGGCATCCGCCTCGGAGGCGACGGGCAGCCCTCGCTGATCGACGGGGTCGGGCAGTCCGCCACCGGCGCGCGCACTCTCTCGGGAGGCATCGGACAGCTGTCCGCCGGCCTGACGCAGCTCGCCGACGGCGCGGACACCGCCGCGGGGGGCGCGTCTCAGCTCGCCGACGGCGCCGACACCACGGCGGCGGGAGCGGCGCAGCTCGCGACCCGCGCGACCACCGCCGCGGGCGGCGCCCGCGACCTCGCGACCGGGGCGACCACCGCCGCGGGGGGCGCCGCCGACCTCGCCACGGGAGCCTCCTCCGCCGCCGACGGAGCCGACCAGCTCGCCGACGGCGCGAGCGGGGTCTCGGACGGCGCCGTGCAGCTCGCCGACGGCACCCGCACGCTCGCCACCGGGCTCGACGCGGCCGTCGCTCAGCTCCCGACCTACACCGAGTCGGAGTCGACCAACCTGGCCGACGTCGTCTCGGACCCGGTCGAGAACGCGAGCAGCGCGACCGACCTGTTCGGAGCCTCCAGCGTCCCGTTCTTCGCGACCATCGCCCTCTGGCTCGGCGCCCTCGCGACGTTCCTGGTGCTCGCCGCGTTCTCGCACCGCGCGCTCTCCTCGACCCGCTCCTCCGCGGCGCTCGCCCTCTCCTCCTACGTGCCGGCGCTCGTGATCGGCGTGGTGCAGGGGCTCGCGGTCGCGATCGTGATGAGCGGGGTCGCGGGGCTGGAGCTGGGCCGCTGGGTCGGCTTCGCCCTCCTGGCGATGCTCACCGGCGCCTCGTTCGCCGCAGTGAACCAGGGGCTGGTCGCCCTGCTCGGCGGGATCGGCCGCTTCCTCGCGATGGTCGCGGCGGTGATCGCGCTCGGCGCGGGCATCATCTCGACGGTCCCCGGGCTGTTCGACGACGTGCTCGGGTTCCTGCCGCTCTCGGCGGCGCAGAACGCGCTGTCCGGAGTGGTCGAGGGCACCGACGGCACGGCCGGCGCCGTCGTCGGCCTGGTGATCTGGCTGCTGTTCGGCCTGCTGCTCACGGTCGCCGCGATCGCCCGCCGCAGGGTCGTCTCGGTCCGCGCCCTGCACCGCACCGCCGAGGCGTAGGCCGCGCCTCGCGCCACTCCTCCCCCGAACCGGGGACGGGTGGCGCGAGGATCGCGCCACCGACGCGCCTGTCCGGGCGACCGGCCCCGGCCGGGGCTAGCCTGACGCGATGGAGTCGGAACCGATGGCGATCCGGACGCGACGGGTGCACGGCCCGTCGGTCCTGCGGCGCCTCCGCGCCCTCCTCCTGCGGCTCCTCGGCGCCGGCCTCACGGCCGTGCTCATCCCGTTCGCCGTCCTCGCGGACCGCCGCGGCATCCTCGACGAGTCGGTGCTCGCGCTCGGGCTCCTCGCCCTCACCGTCGTCATCGGGCTGGTCTCGGCGGTCTCGCTCTTCGTCGTCTCCCCCACCCGCGTGATGACGACCGAGACGCAGGTCGTGCTGATGCGCGGCCGCCGCCGCCGCGAGCAGTGGCCCCGCCGGTCGGTCCGCTTCCTCGAGTCCGCCGACGGCGACGGCTTCGTCGCCTGGTGCCGCGGCGACGGAGTCGAGGTCCGCTGCGCGCACTTCCGCCCGGACGACCTCGCCGCCCTGCTCGCCGACCTCGGCGCCGCCGCCCGCGTCCGCGACGCTCTGCCGCCCGCTCTGGCCGGGCCCGCCTCGGCCGTCCGCTTCCGGCCGCACCGTGCTCCGCTCCGGCGCCGGGCGGTCGCCCTGGTCGTCGTCGCCACGGAGGCGTTCGCCGCCGGCGTCCTGGCCGTCGCCCTCGCGGGATCCCCGTCGGGCGACCGCGCGCAGATCGCGCTGGGGGCGGTCGTCGTGGCGCTCTCCCTCCCGCTCGGGCTGGTCGCCGCGCGGCTGGCGCTGAGGCCCGGGCTGCCCGGCTCGATCGTGGTGTCGGAGTCGGCCATCCAGATCGACGGGCTGATCTTCCCGCTCGAGGCCCTGCGCTCGGTCGTCGCCTCGAGCCCGACGGGGAGCCGGAGCCTCCGGCTGACCCTCACCGAGACCAACGGCCGCATCACGGAGGTCCCCCTCGGGCTCCGGGTGCCGACGCTGCGGCGCGACCAGCTCTTCCCCGACTACCCGCTGCTGCTCGGCGTGCTGCGCGAGCGCACGGCGGGGCTGCTGCGGATCGAGGGCTGAGGCTCAGTCCTCGGCGCCGTCGGCGATGCGCTGGTGGTGGTGGATGACCTCCGCGACGATGAAGCCGAGGAACTTCTCGGCGAACGCCGGGTCGAGGTGGGACTCCTCGGCGAGCGCCCGCAGCCGCGCGATCTGGCGGGCCTCGCGCTCGAGGTCCGCGGCGGGCAGCCCGTGCGCGGCCTTCAACCGGCCGACCTTCTGCGTGAACTTGAAGCGCTCGGCGAGCAGGTGGATCAGCGCCGCGTCGATGTTGTCGATGCTCTGACGGATCTGCACGAGCTCGGCCCGCGCCTGGGACTCCTCGTGCGACGGCTCCTCGTGCGACAGCTCCTCGGTCATGCCCCGACCCTAACGGACCGCCCCCGGACGCGACGACGGCCCCTGCCCGGAGTCCGGGAGGGGCCGTCGAGAGGGGTCGGTCAGGCGACCAGGTTGATCTGCACGGGGATGTTGCCGCGGGTGGCGTTGGAGTACGGGCAGAGCTGGTGCGCCGCGTCGGCGACCTTCTGCGCGTCCTCGGAGCCCGCCTTCGGCACGTAGACGTCGAGCTCGACCGAGAGGCCGAAGCCGTCGGAGTCGTTCTTCCCGATCGAGACGCTGGCCGAGACGGCCGCGTCGGTCGTGTCGATCTTCAGCTGGCGACCCGCTCCGTGCAGGGCGCTGAGGAAGCAGGCGGAGTATCCGGCCGCGAACAGCTGCTCGGGGTTGGTCCCCTCGCCGGAGCCGCCGAGCTCCTGCGGGGCGCGGGTGTCGAGGTCGAGTCGGTCGTCCTCGGTGCGGACGTGGCCGTCGCGTCCTCCACCGGAGGCGTGGGCGATGGCGGTGTAGAGAGCATCCATCCCCCCATCCCACCACTCGGCCGCCGGGAGTCGGGTGAACGCGCGATGCACGTCCGTGCGTTCTCCCGGGAATCCGCCCCGCGTTCGGCGGAGGGAGCGTCAAGCCCCTCCCGTCCGACGGCGTCCGGGTGTGCGCTGGAGGTCTACCGACCCCGACCGGCGCGAGCCGGAGAACGGACACGAGCATGCGAGCACTCACCTGGCAGGGCATCGAGAAGGTCTCGGTCGAGACCGTCCCCGACCCCCGCATCCAGCAGCCGACCGACGCGATCGTCCGGATCACCTCGACCGCGATCTGCGGCTCCGACCTGCACCTCTACCGCCTCCTCGGGCCCTACCTCGACCGCGGGGACGTGCTCGGCCACGAGCCCATGGGCGTCGTCGAGGAGGTGGGCACCGGGATCACCGCGCTGAAGGTCGGAGACCGGGTCGTCGTCCCGTTCACCATCGCCTGCGGCGAGTGCTTCATGTGCCGCCGCGGGCTGCAGTCGCAGTGCGAGACGACGCAGGTCACGGAGTACGGCTCGGGAGCGTCGCTCTTCGGCTACACGAAGATGTACGGCCAGGTCCCCGGCGGACAGGCCGAGCTGCTCCGCGTGCCGCTGGCCGACTACAACACGATCGTCGTCGGCACGGACCTGCCGGACGAGCGCTACCTGTTCCTCAGCGACATCGTGCCCACCGCCTGGCAGGGCGTGGAGTACGCGCAGGTGCCCGACGGCGGGACCCTGGTCGTCTTCGGCCTCGGCCCGGTCGGCCAGTTCGCCGCACGGATCGGCGCCCACCGCGGCTACCGCGTCCTCGCCGTGGAGCCCGTGGCCGAGCGGCGCGCGATGGCCGAGCGGTACGGCGTCGAGACGTTCGACCTGTCCGACGACATCACCGCCCAGCTGCGCGACCTCACGGACGGGCGCGGCCCCGACTCCGTCGTCGACGCGGTCGGCATGGAGGCGCACGGCTCGCCGGTCGGCTCGTTCGCGCAGTCGATGGCGGGGCTCCTGCCCGACCCGATCGCCCGCAAGGCGATGGACACGGTCGGCGTCGACCGGCTCGCCGCGGTGCACGCCTCCCTCGACCTGGTCCGCCGCGGCGGCACCGTCTCGCTGAGCGGGGTCTACGGCGGAGAGGCCGACCCGATGCCGCTGAAGTCGATGTTCGACAAGCAGGTGACGGTGCGGATGGGCCAGTGCAACGTGAAGCGCTGGATCGACGACCTGCTGCCGCTGGTGGAGGACTCCACCGATCCGCTCGGCGTGATGGATCTCGTCACCCACCGGGCGCCGCTCGAGGATGCTCCGGCGCTCTACGAGACCTTCCAGAAGAAGGAGGACGGCTGCATCAAGGTCGTCCTGCGGCCCTAGCGGCGAACGACGAAGGCGGCGCCCCCCGAGGGGAGCGCCGCCTTCGTCGTTCGACTGAGACCTACTTGAAGACGTCCTTGACGTCCTCGCCGGCCTTCTTGGCCGAGGCCGCAGCCTGGTCCTTCTGGCCTTCAGCCTTCAGGCTGTCGTCGTTCTTGTGGTCGCCCAGGGCTTCCTTCGCCTTGCCGGCGATGTCCTGAGCGGCGTTCTTGATCTTGTCATCGAGCCCCATGGTGGTGCCTCCTTCGCTGATCGTTGGCACGACCGTAGGACCGGGAACTGCCCGCTTCCTGGGAGCGGGAAGGGGCTTGCCCGAGCGCCCGCTGGACTGCCATGATTCGCGCCCTCGAGCGGGGCCGGCCGGTCGAGGGCGCGGGATCAGGTCGCGGGAGTGGCGGACTCCGACGGGGCCGACTGGGAGGGCGCGTTCGTGGGCGTCTGCGACGATCCGTCGTCGGCGCTGGTGGGCACCGCGCTCCCCGACTGGTTCGGCGTCTGGGCGTCACCGCTGCAGCCGGCCAGCAGGCCGATCAGCAGAGCGGAGGCTCCGAGGGCGCCGAGCACGCGGGCGCGCGAGGAGCGGGACGGGGAGAGCGGGGATGCCTGGCGGGAGGAGAGCATGACTGGTTGTGCCTTTCCGGGGAGCTGAGCGGATCCGGGTGCGGACGTCCGATGTCTCCTTCGACAGTAGGCAGACCCGGCGCAGGCCAGGAGGGCTTGACTGCTCCCACGGCCGGACGAGGCCGTGACCACGCACCGTCTCGGGGGCGCGGGATGCTAGCCCTTTCCGGGGGTCAACCGCTACGCCCTTCCTGCTTCCGGGACGCCCCGCCCAGACTTGCGGCACCCCACTCGACTACTGGAAGGGCAGACGATGTCGAACATCGATCCCGCTTCACCTCCTTTCGGAGACGGCGCCGCGAACTTCGGCGCGACCGACACCCCGACCGGCACCACCGGTTATGAGACCGGCGCTCACGCCGCCTCCACCGACACGACCGACTCCGGCTCCGGCGCGGTCGACTCCGCGAAGGAGAAGGCCAGTGCCGCCGCCGGTACCGCCAAGGACCAGGCCGGCGCCGTCGCAGGCGACGCCAAGCAGGCCGCCGGCGAGGTGCTCTCGACCGGCAAGGACGAGGCCGCCAACGTGGTCCAGGAGGCCAAGGTCCAGGTCCGCGACCTCTACGAGCAGGGTCGCACCCAGTTCACCGAGCAGGCCCACGCGCAGAAGGAGAACGCTGCCAAGGGCGCCCGCGCCTTCAGCGACGACCTGACCGCGCTGGCCAACGGCGAGGGCGGCAGCGACAACGCCGCGGCGAAGCTCGTCTCGCAGGCCGCCACCCGCGTGCAGGGTGTGGCGTCGTGGCTCGAGAACCGCGACCCCTCCGAGCTCCTCGACGACGTCCGCGCGTTCGCCCGCCGCCGTCCGGGCGCCTTCATCCTCATCGCCGCGGCGACGGGACTCGTCGGCGGGCGCCTCATCCGCGCCCTGACCGCTGAGGCGAAGGACGAGAAGGAGGCGACGAGCACCCGCACCGACGGGCCCGAGTTCGACGCCCCCGCCTCGACCACTGCGTACTCCGACGCCTCCGCGTACGACGCGCCCGTCGCGTCGACCTACGGCACCGTCGGCTCGAGCTCCCTCGAGCGCGACTACGCGCCGACCGAGCCCGTCGCCGACCCGCTCGACGGCGGCTTCCCGAACGGCGGCCGGCTGTGACCGACCCGACGGGCGTCCACCGCTCGACGGAGACGCCCGACCAGCGGGCCGGGTCGACGTCGCTGGGCGATCTGCTCGGCGAGGTCTCGCGCGACCTCTCCACCCTGATCCGTCAGGAGATGGCCCTCGCGAAGGCCGAGCTCAAGGAGTCCGCCGGCAAGGCGGGCAAGGGAGCGGGCCTCCTCGGCGGGGCGGGCTACGCCGCGCTGATGGCCGTGCTCTTCCTCTCGATCGCCCTCTGGTGGGGCCTGGGCACTCTGATCGGCAACGGCTGGTCCGGAGTGGTCGTGGCCGTCATCTGGGCGATCGTGGCCGCGATCCTCTACGCGGTGGGCCGCAAGAGCCTGAAGCAGGTCGACGGCGCTCCCGAGACGGTCGACTCCCTCAAGAAGATTCCCGACACCCTCAAGCCGAACGGGGCAGGACGATGACGTACGACGCAGGACAGAACAAGACACCCGAGGAGATCCGGGCGGACATCGAGCGCACGCGCCTCGAGCTCGGCGGCGACGTCGACGCGCTGGCCGAGAAGGTCAGCCCGTCCGCCATCGCGCAGCGTCAGACCGACAAGGTCAAGTCGGCCGTGGGCTCCGTCCGCGACCGCGTGATGGGCTCGGCGCACGACGCGTCCGACTCGCTCTCGAGCAGTGCGGGCTCGGCGAAGGCCAAGGCGGAGGGCAACCCGTTCGCCGTGGGGCTCATCGCCCTCGGCGCCGGACTCCTCGTCGCCTCGCTCATCCCCGCCTCCAGCAAGGAGAAGGAGGCGGCGAGCCGCGTCAAGGAGCAGGCCCAGCCGGTCGTCGACAAGGTGACCGACGCGGCCAAGGAGGCGGCGAGCGAGCTCCGCGAGCCCGCGCAGCAGGCCTTCGCCTCCGTCAAGGAGACCGCGGCCGACGCCGCGCAGAACGTCAAGGAGGCGGGCACCTCCGCCACCGACGACGTGAAGGACTCGGCCCGCGAGGCCAAGCACGCCGTCCAGGAGGACGTGCAGCACTGATCCGTCGGCGCTGACAGGGCGGTGGGCCTCCGGACCCGCCGCCCTTCGTCGTGCCGCCGGGAATACGCCGCCGCCCGCGCTCCTTGCCCTCCGTATGCGATCGATCATCTACTCCCGCACCGGCGACTCCTCCGTCCTCTCCCTCGTCGACCGGGAGGAGCGGGCGCCGGGCGCCGGCGAGGTCCGCGTCCGCGTCCTGGCCTCGGGCGTGAATCCGACCGACTGGAAGGCGCGCGCCGACGGCGACCTCGCGTTCGACGAGGTCGTGCCGAACCAGGACGGCGCCGGAGTCGTCGACGCCGTCGGCGAGGGCGTCGAGGGCCTGACGGTCGGCGACCGGGTCTGGATGTACCTCTCCGCGCACCGCCGCCCCACCGGCACCGCGCAGGAGTCGGCGGTGCTCGCCGCCGAGCACGTCGTGCGCCTGCCCGAGGGCGTCGGCACCGACGTCGCCGCGAGCCTCGGCGTCCCCGCGATGACCGCCCACCGCGCCCTCACCGTGCACGAGCACGGCCCCTCCCGCCTCGCACCCGGCGCCCTCGCCGGCCGCACCGTCCTGGTCCAGGGCGGCGCCGGAGCCGTCGGGCACGCCGCCGTCCAGCTCGCGGTCTGGGCCGGCGCGACCGTCATCGCGACGGTGAGCAGCGACTCCAAGGAGCGGCTCGCCCGTGCGGCCGGCGCGCAGCACGTGCTGCAGTACCCGGACGCCGCGCTCGCCGACCGGATCCGCGAGCTCGCCCCCGAGGGCGTCGAGCACGTGGTCGAGGTGGCCCCGGCCCAGAACGCCGCGCTCGACGTCGAGGTGCTCGCCAACCACGGCAGCATCGGCTACTACGCGAACAACAACGGCGACGAGTTCATCGTGCCGATCGTCGCGAGCTTCGCGAAGAACGCCCGCTGGCAGGGCCTGCTGCTCTACACCGTGGGCGAGGAGGCGCTGCAGGCCGCGGCCGAGGACATCACCGCGGCGCTCGTCGACGGCGCCCTCCCGGTGGGCGAGGAGGCGGGCCTCCCGCTGACCTGGTTCCCGCTCGAGGAGACCGCGGCCGCCCACGACGCGGTCGAGCAGGGCGCGACGGGCAAGGTGCTCATCCGCGTCGCGGAGTGACCGGGCGGGCGCGCCTCGGCTGCGCGCCCGGCCGGATCAGCCCCGGAGCGGGGGCGAGCCCGGGACGGTCGAGCGGTCGGCCAGGCCGGCCACGAGCTCGGCGAGCGCCTCCTCCGCCGTGCGGGTCGGCGCCCAGCCGAGCTCCGCGCGGGCGCGCTCGGTCGACATGACCGGGATGTTGCCCGCGATGTCGAGCCAGCCCGCGTCCGTGCGCTGGAGGCGCAGGTGCCAGGTCGCGGTGACGACGGAGCGGAGCAGCCCGAACGGCACCGTGACCAGGCGGGCGCCGAAGGCGCGTGCCAGCCGCTCCGGAGTGAGGACCGGCTCGGCCGCGATGTTGAAGGCTCCGCCGGCGCGCCGGTCGAGCACGCGCCAGAAGGCGTCGGCCACGTCGTCGGCGTGCACGCCCTGGAAGACGATGCTCCTCGGAAGCGGCAGGACCGGGATCCGGACCGCCTTCAGCCACCGCGTCGGGTAGTGGGGGCCCGCGAACAGCCCGGCGATCTCGGTCGCCGCTCCGCGCTGGAAGACGAGCCCCGGGCGCAGGCGCGTGACGACGATCTCGGGGTGCTGCTCCTCGAAGACGTCGAGCTGCCGTTCGTTCGCGGCCTTGTGGCGGCTGTAGGTCGAGGTGTGCAGGCCTCCGGTGGGCCAGTCCTCGGTCACCCGGATCGACTTCGGCGCCGCGCTGTAGGCGCCCACGGACGAGGCGACGGCGACGTGGCCGACTCCCGCGGCGGCGACGGCCTCGAGCACGGCCGCGGTGCCTCCGACGTCGACCAGCCGCTGGAACGGCTCGTCGTGGCTGGGCTGCAGCGCCCAGGCCAGGTGCACGACGGCGTCGACGCCGGCGAAGGCCTCGCGGAGCCGCCGCGGTGCGACGCTCGACGCGAGGTCGATCTCCACCCAGCGCACGTCGCGGTACTCCTCCGAGCGGAGCCGAGGGGCCCGGCGGGCGATGCCCACGATCTCCTCCACCCCGGCCTCGCCGTGCAGGCGCCGCAGCAGCGCCGTCCCCAGGTTGCCGGTCGCTCCGACGATCGCGATCCGCATGGCGTCATCCCTCCGGGAGCGGCGCACGCCGGCCCTCTCCTCCGAGGCTAGGCAGGGGCGCCGCCCGGGAGGAGCCGCTTGACAGCGGGGACGACGGGACGCTCGACGGCGGCCGGCGGAGGGAACGCTCCTCCCCAGGCCGGATCCGGCCTAGACCACGGCGGGAGCGGGCGCATCCCCCCGCACGCCCGGCCACCGGTCCCTAGCCTGGGACGATGCTGCCGACACCGCCCCGCCGCGTCCTCCCCGTGCGACACGAGGTCGAGGGCGTCACGCTGCGGACGGTCGACACCGGTCCGGCCGGAGCGGGCGCCGTGTTCGTCCTGATCCACGGGATCGGGATGTCGCACCACACCTTCTCGCCGCTCGCCGCCCGCCTGAAGCGGCACGGCCGGGTGATCGGCGTCGACCTCGCCGGCTTCGGCGCGAACGGGCGCCCGCGGCGGAGGGTCGGCCTCGAGGACCACGCGCGGCAGGTCGAGCAGGTCCTCCGCGGACTGGGCGTCTCGCGCGCGGTCGTCGTCGGGCACTCGATGGGGTCGCAGGTGGCGGTCGAGCTGGGGCTGCGCGCGCCCGGGCTGGTCGACGGCGCGGTGCTCATCGGGCCGGTGGTGGATCCGCAGCGGCCGGGAGCGGTCCGCCAGGGGCTCGCGCTGCTGCGCGACTGCCTCGGCGAGCCGGTGGGCGTCGACGCGATCCTGCTGGCCGACTACCTGCGCGGCGGCCTGCGCTGGTACCTGCGCCAGCTGCCCGAGATGCTGCGGCATCCGGTGCAGGAGCGAGTCGCCCGGCTGGAGGTGCCGGTCCTCGTCGCCCGCGGCCGCGACGATCCGATCGCCACCCGGGACTGGTGCGAGCGGCTCACGGCCCGCGCGCGCGAGGGGCGGCTCGTCGAGTTCGCCGGCTCGCGCCACGTCGTCCCCCGCACCGAGCCGGGAGCGCTCGCCCGCGAGATCCTCCGCTTCGCCGCCGCCCTCGGCGAGAGTCCCGTCGCCCCGCTCCCCCTGCGGTCGGAGCCGGCCGCATGAGCCGGCTCCGACGCCTGCTGCGCGACGCCGTCTGGTGGATCCGCGACTACGCCTACGCCGTCGCCTGGCAGGTGCGGGGCGTCCTCTCGCGCCGCGCCCCGGACGACTACCTCGACGGCGACCGGCGGCCCGTCGTGGTCCTCCCGGGGATCTGGGAGACCTGGTCCTTCCTCCGCCCGATCATCGACCCTCTGCACGAGCGCGGGCACCCGCTGCACGTGCTGACGAGCCTCGGCCGGAACGGCCGCCCGGTCGCCCGGACCGCGGAGGACGTGGCCGCCTACCTCGCCGAGCACGGGCTCCGCGACGTGGTGATCGTCGCCCACAGCAAGGGCGGGCTGATCGGCAAGTACGTGATGACCGAGCTGGACCCGGACGGCCGGGTCGACCGGATGGTCGCCGTGGCGACCCCGTTCGGCGGCTCCCGCTACGCGCCCTACCTGGTCCTCCGGAGCCTGCGCGCCTTCTCGCCGAGGGACGCCACGACCCTGCTGCTGTCGAGCCGCTCCGGAGCGAACGCGCGGATCACCTCCGTGTTCGGCCTCTTCGATCCGCACATCCCCGAGGGCAGCATGCTCGAGGGCGCGGTCAACGTCCGGATCGAGACCGGCGGGCACTTCCGCATCCTGAGCGACCCCGAGACGCTCACCGCGGTCGTCACGGCGGTCTCGGCGGAGGAGCGCGCCGACGGAGAGGCGCCCTGACGCCCCCGTAGCAACCCGCGTCGCCGCGGCGGAACCCCCTGGCGGCTCCGGCCCGCGAGGCGGAGCGTGGAGCCATGCCCGACTCCTCCACCGGCCCGACCGAGCTCCTCCTCGTCCGCCACGGCGAGAGCCTCGCCAACATCGCGGCGAGCGCCGCCGAGGCCTCGGGGGCGCACGAGATCGCCGTCGACCGCCGCGACCCCGACGTCGAGCTCTCCCCCTCCGGCGAGGAGCAGGCCCGCGCGCTCGGCCGGTGGCTGGCGGAGGAGGCGCGACCCGCCTCCGCCTGGACCTCGCCCTACCGCCGCGCCTCCGCGACCGCGCGTCTCGCCCTCGGCGAGGCCGGCATCGACCTGCGGCTGCGCCCCGACGAGCGCCTGCGCGACCGCGATCTCGGCGTGACCGACCGCCTCACCTCCGCCGGCGTGCGGGTCAGGATGCCCGAGGAGGCGGCGCGGCGCGAGTGGCTCGGCAAGTTCTACTACCGCCCGCCGGGCGGGGAGGCCTGGACGGATCTCGCGCTCCGCGTCCGCGCGTTCGTCGACCACCTCGCTGTCGCCGCGCCTCCCGGGCCGGCGATCCTCTTCTGCCACGACGCGGTCGTCCTCGTCCTCCGCTACGTCCTCGAGGGCCTCTCCGAGCGCGAACTGCTCGACATCGGCGCCTCGACGCCCGTCGCCAACGGCTCCGTCACCCGTCTCGTCCGCGACGGCGATGCGTGGCGTCTCGAGCTCTTCAACCGCACGTCCCACCTCGAGCGCTCCGGCGCCCCCGTCACCCGGCACGACGACCGCGCGGCCGGAGAAGGAGACCCCCGTGAGTGACCTCGTCTCCCGCGCCCTGCTCGAGCAGCGCTGGCCCCTCCCCGAGCCCGGAGGCTCGAAGCACTCCCGCGGCGACGTGGTCGTCGTCGGCGGCGCCCGCAAGACGCCCGGAGCCGCGATCCTCGCGGGGATCGCCGCGCTGCGGACCGGCGCGGGGCGCATCACGCTCTGCGTCGCCGAGTCGGTCGCGTCGGCCACCGCGGTCGCGCTGCCGGAGTGCGGAGTGGTCCCGCTCGCGGAGACGCGGACCGGCTCCGTCGCGGGCCGGGGGCTCGACGTCCTGGCCGGCGAGCTCGCCTCCGCCGACGTCGCCCTGATCGGGCCCGGCCTGGACGACCCGCGCGCGACCGCCGCGACCCTGCGGGCCCTCGCTCCGCTCCTCGACGACGTGCCGGCCGTCCACCTCGACGCCTTCCCGCTCGGGGTCCTGCCCGGGCAGCGCCGTCTCGCGCGGAGGCTCGCGGGCCGGCTCCTGCTGACCCCGAACTCGGAGGAGGCGTCCCGGCTCCTCGGCGAGGAGGTCGACGACGTCGAGCGGGCCGCTCTCGCGGTCGCCGAGCGCTACGGCGCGGTGGTGAGCCTGTTCAACACGATCGCCTCGCCCGACGGCGACGCGGTGCGGATCGAGGGCGAGCATCCCGGGCTGGCCACCGCGGGCAGCGGCGACGTGCTCGCCGGAGCGACGGCGGGCCTGCGCGGGCGCGGCGTCGACCCGATGGGCGCGGCCTCGTGGGGCGCTTTCCTGCACACGGAGGCGGACACGCGCCTCACCGCGCGGATCGGCCCGGCCGGCTATCTCGCGAGCGAGATCCCGGGCGAGTTCCCGCGCGTGCTGGCGGGCTGAGCGGGGCGGGTGCGCCTGCCACGGCAGCCGTTCGGAGCCGGGCCGGCGGCGCGAGCGCCCCGGACCGAGCCGGCGGCGCGAGCCCCGGCGGTCACCGGGACCGCGGCACGAGCCTCAGTGCGCGACGTCCGCGACCGAGAACGCCACTCCCGGCGTGATCAGGATCGAGGTCTCGCGAGGCTCGCCCTCGCCCTGGTTCACCGTGATCCAGCGCGACGCGGAGCCGTCCAGGGCGCGGTCGATGCTCTCGCGCACCTCCGCGGCACTCGTCTCGCTCAGGCTGAACGGCGCTCCGCCGTAGATGATCTCGACGCGCTTCACAGCATGCTCTCCTCGCTCTGACGGGCGGTCCCGTGGGGCTCCTCGCTGATCCGCAGCCCGTGCGCCGTGTGCGAGTCGGCGAGCAGCTGGCGGATCCAGTCCGGGTTGATGTTCGGTGCGCGGCCGCCGTGGTACTTGAAGCGCAACGGGATGGCGGGGTGCAGCCAGATCGAGGTGCGTCCGTCGCCGACCGCCTGGGAGTCCTTCCAGGAGAAGTAGAAGGACTCGTTGCGCGCGAGCTTCGAGCCGATCACGATCTGCAGGTGCGCCAGCAGACGGTCGTCGAAGTCGGCCTCGAGGGTCGAGTCGTAGATCAGTCGCCCCATCAGGCGGTTCTCCGTTCGGGAAGTCGCCCGTCCGCGAAGGGTCGGGCGCAGTCGTGGGTGTCGATACTACCGGCGCCCCGGATGCTCACCAGGAGTCGTCCTCGCCGTGGAAGTGCGGGATCTCGGTGTCGACGGCGGAGAGGGGCCCGGCGCCGCCGTCCTCCTCGGCCACGGGGTGCGAGACGCCCAGGCGGGCCGTCTCGCGGGTGAAGCGCTCGACGAGCTCCTCGTCGAGCAGCTCCTCGGCTCCGTCGTCCTCGGACTCCGAGAACAGCTGGCTCGCCGGTCCGATCAGCAGCGCCGCCCGTCCGGGCCGGCCGGACTCCTGGCGGATCGGGATGTCGACCGTGATCGACCCCTTGGTGAGCGCCAGCGCTTCCGCGTAGGCCAGCAGCGACCGCGCGATGGCGGTACCCGTCAGCACGGAGCTGCCGGCGTAGTGGATGCGTTCCATTCCTCCTTCCTACTCCTCGGGCGCCCGGTCGGTCAGCGGTTGCGCGGCCGAGGGAGAGAGCGCTAGCGCCGCGTCGATCCGACGGTCGAGCGCGTCGCGGACGGCCGGCCACTCGGCCGCGAGGATCGAGTGGACGGCCGTGTCGCGCCACGAGCCGTCGGCCCGCCGCTGGTCGTGGCGGAGCACCCCCTCGAACACGGCGCCGAGGCGGAGGATCGCGGCCCGCGAGCGCGCGTTCACCGCATCCGCCTGGAGCTTCACCCGCTCGTAGCCGCTGTCGAAGGCGAGCCCGAGCACCAGCCGCTTCGCCTCCGGGTTCACGACGGTGCCCCACGTCTCGGGCGCGTAGGCTGTCCAGCCGAGGTGGGCCGCCTCGCGCGTCTCGTCGAAGTCGGCCAGCGAGGTCGTGCCGACGACGCTCCCCTCCTGCAGCACGGCGAACGGCAGGCCCGTGCCCCACGGGTAGTAGCGGTCGACGAAGGCGCGGAACTCCTCCGGTCCGCCGGGGAGGCCGGCGGGTCCTCCTCCGTAGCCGCCGGCGAACACCTCCGGACGCCCGATCGCCCGCCGGAGCGGCTCGACGTGCTCGGCGGCGAGCGGCTCGAGGACGATCGAGCGGCCGACGAGTGTGACGGGACCGGGGCG
Source organism: Rathayibacter sp. AY1B6 (assembly GCF_002932755.1). Taxonomy (NCBI): domain Bacteria; kingdom Bacillati; phylum Actinomycetota; class Actinomycetes; order Micrococcales; family Microbacteriaceae; genus Rathayibacter; species Rathayibacter sp. AY1B6. Next base: position 6,065 of record NZ_PSWL01000028.1, on the reverse strand, counting down.
GCGGGGACTGCTCATGCGATCAGTGTGGGGCACCGTGCCAGCATGGCTCCATGAGCACCGCCGCACTGTTCGAGTCCGCCGCCGCCGCCCTCGTCGGCCTGCTCGCTCAGGTGCGGGACGACCAGTGGGAGCAGCCGGGGCTCGACGTCTGGGACGTCCGAGGCCTCGCGGGCCACGCCTCCCGGGCCGTGCTGACGGTCGAGGCGTACCTCCTCGCTCCGGAGCCGCCCCAGCCGACCATCGAGGACGCGCTCGACTACTACGCCGCGCTGGCCGGGAACGTCGCCGACCCCGTGGCGGTGGCGCAGCGGGGGGTCGAGGCGGGACTGCTGCTCGGCGACAGGCCGGCGCAGGCGCTGGCGGAGGCGGCGGGCCGCGCGGTCGAGCTGGTCGCCGCCCAGCGTCCCGGCCGCCTCGTCGCCGTGGGCGGCCACGCGATCGAGCTGGGCGAGTACCTCCGGACCCGGCTCCTCGAGCTGGTCGTGCACACGCTCGACCTCTCGCGCGCCACCGGGATCCGGCACGTGCTGCCCGCCGAGGCCGTCGAGGCGTGCTGCGCGCTGACCGGCGGGCTGGCTGCTCGAGCCGGACGCGGCGAGGAGCTCCTGCTCGCGCTCAGCGGGCGGGAGCCCCTCGCCGCGGGGTTCTCGGTGGTGTGAGGGCGCCGCCGCTCAGGCCGCGGGTTCTGCGTGGTGCCTGCCTCCGGGTCCTCCGCGGGACGGCGCCTGTCCTCACGCCGCGGGCTCTCCTCGATCCGGCGGCGCCGGCCCTCAGGCCACCGCGAGAGCGGCGACCGGCGACACCGTCGTGGCGCGGCGGGCGGGCAGCACGGCCGAGACGACCGTGATCACGACGCCCACCACGAGCACCCCCACCAGGATCGGCACCGGGACGGTCGGCGGGATCAGTCCGATGCCCGGCAGCGAGCCGAACACCGAGATCGCGCCGCACCAGCCGTAGACGACGCCGAGCACGATGCCGAGGACCGCGGCAGCGATGATCATCTGCGCCGCCTCGAGCACCACCATCGACCGCACCTGCGAGCCGGTGAAGCCGAGCGCGCGGAGCAGGCCCAGCTCCCGCCGGCGCTGCAGCACGCTGAGCGACAGCGTGTTGACCATGCCGACGGCGGCCAGGACGACCGAGAAGCCGAGCAGGACGCTCATCACCGCGGTGCTCACCTGGATGAACTGCTCGAACGCCGCGATCACCTCGGGGTTCGTCTCGCCCGATCGCTCCATGATCGAGCCGAAGGTGGCGGCGGCGACCGCGAACATCGTGACCAGCGACACTCCGATGACCAGGCCGATGACGGCGCGGGCACTGCGCGCCGGGTTGCGGACGGCGTTGGCGGACGCCAGACGCGCGACGGGGCCCCGGCCGAAAGCGCGGCCCACGAGGGCGGTGAGCGGAGGGAGCAGGACGGGCGCCCCGAGGATCACGCCGGTGAAGGACGCCATGCCTCCGACGAGCCCGAGCAGGACTCCGCCGGGGTTGGTGAGCCCGAGGACCACGCCGGCGGCGAGCAGCAGCGCGCCGACCACGACGAAGACGATCGCCGTGACATTGCGGGCGGTGCGGCCGCGCAGCTCCTCGTAGCGGGGCTCGGCGGACGATCCGGCGGCCTGCGACGGCGCCACCGCGAGCACGCGGCGCGATCCGGACCACGAGGCGATGACCGTCGAGGCGACCACGGCGATCAGCGGCAGCAGGAGACCGGGCGAGACGAGCGGATAGTCGAAGCGGGGCAGAGTGCCGCCCCGGATCGCCAGCTCGGCGGCGAGCGCCACGAGAGCGACGCCGGCGACCAGGCCGATCGCCGCCCCGAGGAGCCCCTGCACGAGACCCGTGCGGACGATCCCGCCGCGGAGCGACCGGCCGGAAGCGCCGAGCAGGCGCAGCAGGGCGATCTCGCGGGTCCGCCCGGCGATGACGGTCGAGACGGCGTTGGCCGTGACGATCCCGCCCACGAACACCGCGATGCCGAAGAAGACGGCGCCGACCATCCCGAGCATGAGCGCGACCTGGCCGATGCCGTCGATCCCGGCCGCGGAGAAGGCCGCGACCATGTCGGCGATGACCTGCACCAGCACGGCGCCGAACGCGGCGGCGAGCGCGGCGACCGTGACGATCGCGCCGCCGCCCTGGCGCGAGCCCGTGCGCACGCCGCTCATGCCGCACCCTCCATCGTGAGCATCGCGCGCGAGATCTCCTCGGCGCTCATCCCGCGGCGGTCGTCGACGACGGCTCCGTCGCGGAGGAAGACGATGCGGTCGGCGTAGGCCGCCGCGATCGGGTCGTGGGTGACCATCGCGATCGACTGGCCGTACTCGCGGGTGGAGGCCCGGAGCAGGCTGAGGACCTCGCGGCCGGTGCGGGAGTCGAGGTTGCCGGTCGGCTCGTCGGCGAAGATCAGCTGCGGCCGGGTGGCGAGGGCGCGGGCGATCGCCACGCGCTGCTGCTGCCCGCCCGAGAGCTCGTGGGGCCGGTGCGTGAGGCGCTCGCGGAGCCCGAGGGACTCGATCAGCCGGGCGATCCACTGCTCCTCGTCGCCGGTCACGGAGCGGCCGTCGAGCTCGAACGGGAGGCGGATGTTGCCGCGCACGTCGAGCGTGGGGACGAGGTTGAAGGCCTGGAAGACGAAGCCGACGCTGCGGCGGCGGAGCACCGTCAGCTCGGCGTCGCTCATCGAGGTGATCTCGGCGTCGCCCAGGAACACGCGGCCGGAGGAGGCGGTGTCGAGGCCGGCGAGGACGTGCATGAGCGTCGACTTGCCGGATCCGCTGGGGCCCATCACCGCGGTGAACTCGCCCCGTTCGATCGAGAGGGTGACGTCGTCGAGGGCGACGACGGGCGGCGTGCTGCCGTAGAGCTTGCGCACGCCCTCGACGCGCGCCACGACGGAGGAGGTCTGGTTCTGCATGTCCCCGACGCTACGGAGGCACCCGTGTCGCCGGCGTCGTCCGCAGTGGCTCGCGGCGTCATCCCTCCGGCGGACCCGCGGTGGTCCTCCGGGGTCAGCGGGGCCGGAGCCCCGCCCGGCGGAGGGCGAGGGCCGCCAGAGCAGCGGTGACGGCCGGGTCGCCGGTCCGCCAGCCCGCGGCGGCGTCCGGGTGCGCGGCGAGGACCTCGCGGGGGGACGCCTGGGTGAGCGCGCGCAGGGCCAGCAGCTCGGTTCCGCCGCCGGTCGAGCCCAGGGCGCGCAGCTCGGCGGTCCGGCGGGCGAAACGGAGCCGGGGCCGGAGCCAGAGCACGGCCAGGAGCAGGAGCGGGAGGCCCCCGACGGCGAGCCCGGCGACCACGGCCAGGGCGCTCGCGAGCTGCTGCTGGTCGCGTCCGGCGGCGGCCAGCACGGAGCCGGCCCCGCTCGCTTCGTCGAAGGGCGCGCGCACGGCGTCGCCGAGCAGCGGGATGCCGCCGAGGGTGGTCCCGGCGTCGCTCATGGTCGAGCCGAAGCCGCTGCCGGCACTCTCGAGCCGACGGCCGATCTCGGCCAGGCCGGCGATCAGCGAGCCGACCGCGATCCCGGCGGCGATCGCCACGACGGCCACGCCGAGAGCGAGGGCGTCGGCCAGGATCTGACGTGCGCGGACGGCCGGGAGGTCGGCGTAGATCTGCATGGGCCGATTATCCGGCGCGCTCGGCAGCGGTCGTGTTCACAACTCAGGAAGAATTCGTTCGGACCCGGCCGGATCCGCATGAATCCGACGGCCCGAGGACGTTCGTCCTGAGTTGTGAACACGATCGCCGGTCGTAGAGGCTTGCGACGTCCCTCCACAGTCGAATCGGACGGCCCGGTCGTCGCGGCAGAGGCAGGAGGCCCTCCCCGAACGGCGGTCCGGCGCCAGGCTCGCCGTGTGGATCTCGATCGCCTCATGTCCCTCCACGGTGGAGTCTCCTCGCGGCCGGTCCTGCTCGCCGCCGGCGCGACTGCTCGCGGCCTCACTGCAGCGGTCGCGGACGGCCGCTTGGTCCGTGGCCGGAGCGGCCGGTACGCCTCGCCGAACCTTCCTCCGGAGGCCCTCACCGCCTTCCGGCTCGGCGGCCGCCTCGCCGCGACCGATGCGGCTCGCTCCCACGGACTCTGGGTTCTGCGCTCGCCTCGGCTGCACGTGCACGTCGGGCCGAACGCCGGTCGGTTCACCGTTCCCCGCGGTGTCCGCCTGCACTGGGACCCGGCCCGGCCCGACGACGAGCCCCTGCGGGTGTCCGTCCCGCACGCACTGCTGCAGCTGGGCCGCACCCTCGGCGCCGAGGACATGCTGGTCGCGCTCGAGTCGGCGCTCGAGAAGCGCCTGCTCGGACCCGACGACCTCGCCGAGCTGCGGGCGGCCTGCCCGCAGCGGCTCCAGGCGCTCCTCGCGTTCGCCCGCGACGACTCGGGCAGCGGCGTCGAGACCCTGGCCCGGTGGCGCCTGCACTCGATCGGGGTCGAGTGCTCGACCCAGGCCCGGATCCCCGGCGTCGGCCGCGTCGATCTGCTGATCGGCCGCACGCTGATCGTCGAGATCGACGGCAGGTCGACCCACGACTTCGAGAACGACCGCCGCCGCGATCTGTTCGCCGCGGTCGACGGCTACGTCACCCTCCGCTTCTCGGCGACCCAGGTGCTCACGCAGTGGGACGACGTCGAGCGGGCCGTGCTGTCGGCGATCGGCCGCGGCCTGCACCGGCTGTGACGAGACGCGGCGCGCACCGGCGTGCAGTCGGCCGCGGCGCGCACCGGCGTGGGGTCGGCGAAAGGCTCTAGTCGAGCAGGTCGTGCAGCACGACGACCTGCTCGCGCTCCGGGCCGACGCCGATCGCCGAGAACCGGGCGCCGCTCATCGCCTCGAGCGCGCGCACGTAGTCCTGCGCGGTCTGCGGCAGGTCAGAGAACTCGCGGCAGCCGGAGATGTCCTCCTGCCAGCCGGGGAACTCCTCGTAGATCGGCTTCGCGTGGTGGAAGTCGCTCTGCGAGACCGGGACCTCGTCGTGGCGCACACCGTCGACGTCGTAGGCGACGCAGACGGGGATGGTCTCGAGGCCCGAGAGCACGTCGAGCTTGGTGAGGACGAAGTCGGTGACCCCGTTGATCCGCGCCGAGTAGCGGGCGATCGGGGCGTCGTACCAGCCGCAGCGCCGCGGGCGGCCGGTCGTGGTGCCGAACTCGAAGCCCTGCCGGCGGAGGTACTCGCCCCACTCGTCGAAGAGCTCGGTCGGGAACGGACCGGCCCCGACGCGGGTCGTGTACGCCTTGATGACCGCGATGACGCGGTCGATGCGGTTCGGCGCGACTCCGGAGCCGGTGGCCGCTCCTCCCGAGGTCGCGTTGGAGGAGGTGACGAACGGGTAGGTGCCGTGGTCGACGTCGAGCATCGTGGCCTGGCCCGCCTCGAACAGCACCGTCCTGCCCGCGTCGAGCGCCTGAGAGAGCACGAGCGACGTGTCGGCGACCATCGGGCGCAGGCGCTCGGTGTACTGCAGCAGGTCCTCGAGCACCTGCTCGACCAGGATCGCGCGGCGGTTGTAGACCTTCACCAGCAGGTGGTTCTTCTGGTCGAGGGCGCCCTCGACCTTCTGGCGGAGGATGTTCTCGTCGAACAGGTCCTGGATGCGGATGCCGACGCGGTTGATCTTGTCGGCGTAGGCCGGGCCGATGCCGCGGCCCGTGGTGCCGATCTGGCGCTTGCCGAGGAAGCGCTCCGTGACCTTGTCGAGGGTGCGGTGGTAGCTGGTGATGACGTGCGCGTTGGCGCTGACGAGCAGCTTCGACACGTCGACGCCGCGGGCGCTCAGCGCCTCGAGCTCGTGGAAGAGCACCTCGATGTCGACGACGACGCCGTTCGCGATCACCGGGACGACGCCCGGGGTGAGGATGCCGGAGGGGAGCAGGTGCAGGGCGTACTTCTCGTCGCCCACGACGACGGTGTGCCCGGCGTTGTTGCCGCCGTTGAACTTCACGACGTAGTCGACGCGGCTGCCGAGGAGGTCGGTGGCGCGTCCCTTGCCCTCGTCGCCCCACTGGGCGCCGGTGATGACGATTGCTGGCATGGCGGTGTCCTTCTCGACGGGAGGGGCGGGGG
>NZ_PSWL01000027.1:0-54023 GCF_002932755.1 Rathayibacter sp. AY1B6 | reverse complement strand
TCCCTCGACGGGTCGGGGTTCCCTCGATGGCGGGACGCGTCAGCGCGTGTCAGCGCGCGTCGCGGCGGCGGCGCGTCACTCCGAGCGCGAGCGCTCCACCGGCGAGCAGGGCGAGGGCCGCCGCGGCGGTCCAGCCCGTCTCGACGCCGGTGCTCGCGAGTCCCGAGCCGGTCCGCGGAGGAACGGCGCCGGCCGGAGCGGGAGCCGGCGTGCGGGTCGGCTCGGCCGAGGGCTGAGCAGTCGGCTGAGCGGTCGGCTGAGCGGTGGGCTCAGCAGTGGGCTCAGCAGTGGGTGCGACCGTGGGCGCCACAGTGGGCTGCGCAGTCGGCGCCACCGTCGGCCCAGCAGTCGGCGCCACCGTCGGCGCAGGAGTCGGCACCGTCCCCGCCCCGAACAGGGACTCCGCGGAGCCGAGCGAGGCGAGCACCGTCTCGCCGTTCGCGTCGTCCACGCCGTCGTTGTCGGTCACCGCGAACACCTCGCCGGAGCCGGTGATCCCGAGGCCCTCGAGCTTCTCCTGGGTCCAGCCGTTCCCGGCCTGCAGTGCGGGCAGCACGTCGACCGCGAGGGTCTTCTCGAGCATCGGCAGCGTCTCGCCGACCGCCGCGCCGGCGCCCGTCGGCAGCGGCACCGTGTACACGGCCTTCAGCGCGGCGTCCGGCCCGTTGAGCTTGTCGCGCTCGATCACCGCGAGCGTGCCCGCGGGGGTCAGCGTGATCTCCGAGAGCCCGTTCCAGTCGCCGTCCGCACCGGACACGGCCTCCAGCGGGTAGCCGAAGAAGCTCCAGGTCCCGGCGGCGACGTCGTAGCGCCCGATCCGGACCACGCCCTCGGCGTCGATCGAGGCCTCGCGCTGCAGCGCCGTCCAGACGATCTCGCCGTCGGCGCCGTCCTCGACGGCCACTCCCTCGAAGCCCTGCTTGCCCAGTGCGGAGGCGAGCTCCGCGGGGAGGACGATCCGCTCGGTCACCGCGGCGTCCGCGTCGAGTCGCAGGAGCGCGTTGCCGTCGCCGGTCGCGCCCTCCGTCACGGCCCAGAAGCCCCCGTCGGCGCGCGCGGCGATCCCCTCCAGGTCCAGAGCGGCGGGCTCGCCGCCCTCGGTCACCGTGAGCGTCGTGTCGAGCAGCGCCGGCGAGACGGAGGTGTCGATGGAGTGGAGAGTGCTCGGCGCGTACGCGCTGTCGCTCACCGCGTACAGGCGCTCGGAGTCGGCCGGGTCGGTCGAGAGGCCCGAGAGCGCACCCCAGGGCAGCGGCGATCCGTCGACGTCGGCCGACAGCACGGTCGGGAACGCGGGGGTGGAGGCGCCGAGCGCGTAGAGCTGCACGCTCGCGCGGACGGCGGCCTCGGCGTCGTCGGTCTCGCTCGAGACGACCAGCAGATCGCGCTCGGGCAGGGCGAGCAGCCCCTCCGGGCCGGGAGTCGACGGCAGCGCCTGCACGAAGCGCGGGGCGGTCGGATCCGAGACGTCGTAGACGGCCACGAAGTTCGCCCGCTCGGCCCCGACGAACACGTAGGGCACGCCGTCGAAGGTCGCCGAGAGCAGACCCTCGGGCTCGGAGCCCTTGGCGTCGGAGCGCTTGTCCGGGTAGAGCCCGAGGCGCACCGCGAGGTGGTCGAAGGAGTTGCCGGCGTCCCACTGCACGGCCCCGGTCGCGGCGTCGAGGATCGACCAGCCGCGCGTGCCGCCCTTCCAGTCGCCCTCGTTCGCGATCGCGACGTGGTCGTCGCCGACCCAGCCGATCGCGTCGGGCTCGCGCGGGACGTCGGTGATCGAGCCGGTCAGCGAGATCGAGTCGTCGTCGAGCGTGTCGATGCCGCTGACGGAGGCGGTGCCCGCGGTGTAGGAGGCGGTGACGGAGCGCGTGGCCAGGTCGACGATCGCGACGGCGTTGTTCTCCTGCAGCGTCACGGCGACCGCGGTGTCGGCCGGGTCGATCGAGACGTACTCGGGCTCGGGGTCGGACGGGGTGTCGAGGCCGGCGAGACCGGTCAGGTCGACGTGCTCCGGCACCCAGGCCGAGGGGTCGCCCGCGAGGTCCATCACCACGAGCTCCCCGGCGGGCGCCTGCGGGAGGTCGCCCTCCTCGCCGCCCTCGGGGGCGAGGTCCTCGTCGCGCTGGTTCTCGATCGCGATCACCGCGGTCGAGCCGTCGGTGGTGACGTCGATGGAGTCGGGCTGGCCGCCGAGCTCGATGCTCGCGACGGGCGCGAGGTCGTCGGCGTGCAGGACGCTGACGTGGCCGGAGGGGTTCGCGAAGTCGCCGTCGCTCGTGTCCACCACCGCGAGCACGTACTCGCCGGTCGCGTAGACCGAGGTCGGCTCGCCGCCTACGCCGACGCCGCCGAGCGGCTCCGGGGAGTCGGGGTCCGAGATGTCGAGGACGTTGATGCGCTGCCCGGCGGAGTCCGTCGAGTAGACCAGGCGACCGTCGGGCGACGCGCTCGAGATCTCGGCGACCGCGGCATCGACGGCAGGGTCGGCCGCGTTCAGGTAGGCCGGCACCGTGGCGATGCGGGTGAAGAAGGAGTCGCCCGCGGCGGAGGCGGGCAGGGCCGCGGCTCCGACGGTGCAGCCGGCGAGGGTCACGGTGAGGGCGAGGGCGGCGGTACGGGTGCGGGTGCGGGTACGGCGAGAGGACACGGGTCTCCTGAGCGGCTTCGAAGGAACCCGCTCACGCTGGCCGCCTCCGGTGAACGCTCCGCCGACCGCAGGTGTCCGCCCGGCGAACGCGCGGTGGCGGAGCCGCGACGCCGCCGGGCGGCGTCGTCAGCGCGCGAGGCCCGCCGCGGCCGAGCCCCAGGAGGCGAGGGCCGCGCGGACGCGCTCGTCGCGAGCGAGCGTCAGCGCCTCCGCGTACCCCTCCTCCAGCACCTCCTCGAGCCGCACCCGTGAGCCCGTCTCGGAGGAGCGGACCGCCGCCTCCACCATCGCGAGGCTCCGCACGTTCGAGTGCACCTCGCCCGAGGGCACCGCCCCCGAGCCCAGCACCCGCACGAACTCCGCGAGCGAGCCCGCGATCTCCTCGGGCACCGGCTGGAGCGTGGCGGTCCGCACCGCCTCCGACTCGCGCGACTGCCACTCCGGGGCGCCGTCGCCGTCCCAGTGCGCGGTGCCGCCGGCTCCGTTCACGCGCCAGTCGCCGTTCCACGAGGTCTCGAGGCCGTCGGCGCACCAGCTGCCGGTGTAGCTGAAGCGCACTCCGCCGGCGAACTCGAACACGGCGCTCGCCGCTGCTCCGTCGGCGTACCAGCTCCAGCCCGGGTTGTACTCCTCGCAGTAGACCGCGACCGGGTCGCTGTCGAGCAGGTACCGCGCCGCGTCGAAGGCGTGGATCGCCATGTCGACCAGGAGCACGTGGTCCATCTCGTCGCGGAAGCCGCCGAAGCGGGGCGCCTTCGCGAAGTGCACGGAGGCGGTGCCCAGCTGCCCGAGTCCCGCGATCTGCTCGCGGAAGGCGGTGATCGCCGCGTAGTAGCGGCGCGACTGGCTGGTCATCAGGAGTCGGCCGGAGGCCTCGGCCGTCGCCGCGAGCACCAGCGCCTCGGCGATGGTCGGCGCGATCGGCTTCTCCGAGAGCACGGGCAGCCCGGCGAACAGCGCCTCCGAGCTGACGGGCAGGTGGGCCCGCGGCACGGTCACGTTGACCACGGCGTCGGCGCCGGAGCGCGCGGCGACCTCGGCGACGGAGGTGCCGACCGCGACCGGGCCGACCCCCTCCTCCTCCGCCGCCGCCGTGGCGAGGTCGACGTCGAGGTCGACCAGGCCGACGAGCTCGGCGTCCGGGGAGTCGCGGATGGTGCGGATCCAGGCGCGACCCATCGCGCCGGCGCCGACCTGGACGAGGCGGACCGTCATCGGACGAGCGCTCCCTCGTAGTCCTGGCCGTTGTGGAAGTCCTCGGTCTCGTAGCGCTGCAGCACCGGGAGGCGGCGCTCGGGGCGCGAGGAGCGCACCCACTCGACGCCGTTCGCGATCACGCGGCGCACCTCGGCCTGGTGGTAGACGGGATAGTCCTGGTCGCCGGGGGAGAAGAAGAAGATGCGCCCGTGGCCGCGCTTCCAGGTCATGCCGGAGCGGAAGACCTCACCGCCTGTGAAGGTCGAGAGGAACACGAGCTCGTCGGGCGCCGGCACGTCGAAGAACTCGCCGTACATCTCCTGCTGGGGGATCACGAAGGGGTGCGGGATCCCCTGGGCGATGGGGTGCGTGGGGTCGATGGTCCAGACCAGCTCGCGGTCCTCCTCCGAGCGCCAGCGCAGCGTGCAGGTGGTGCCCATGAGCTTGCCGAAGATCTTCGACCAGTGGCCGGAGTGCAGGACGACGAGGCCCATGCCCGAGAGGACGTGGCGCTGGACGCGCTCGACGATCTCGTCGGAGACGTCGCCGTGGGCCATGTGGCCCCACCAGACCAGCACGTCGGTGGCGTCGAGGACGTCCTCGGTGAGGCCGTGCTCGGGCTCGTCGAGCGTGGTGGTGGAGACGGTGGCGCGCTCGCCGAGGTTCTCGCGGATGCCGTCGGCGATCGTGCTGTGCATGCCGTCGGGGTAGATCGCGCGGACCTTCTCCTCGATCTGCTCATGGCGGTTCTCGCCCCAGACGAGGACGCGGACGGGGGAGGAGGGTGTGGTCACGGTGTTCCTTCTTCGACGGTGGAGACGGTGCGGCAGTGGGGCGGCCCGACACGGGGTTAACCGCTTTACCGGCCGCGTCTCCTAGGATGCGGGAGACGTCCGCCCCGCGTCAACCACGGCCGGGCGGCGCGAGCGGAGGAGGCGCGGTGGCCACGATGAGGGACGTCGCGCGCCTCGCGGGGGTCTCGATCGCGACCGTGTCGTTCGTGGTCAACGACACCAAGCCCGTCTCGCCCGAGACCCGCGAGCGGGTGCGGGCGGCGATGCGCGAGCTCGGCTTCCGGCCGCACGCCCTGGCCCGCGCCCTCGCGCGGCGCCGCTCCGGGATCGTCGCGGTCGTCTATCCGCTCGTGTCGAGCCGGCCGCTCAACACCGCCACCTCGTTCCTGCTCGGAGCGGCCGAGGCCGCGGCGGAGCAGGACCACTCGATCGTCCTCTGGCCGACGGTCGGCGGCTCCGACCGCCTCGCCGACCTGCGCGCCGACGGCCTGATCGACGGCGTCGTGCTGATGCAGGTCACCAGCGAGGACGAGCGCGTGCCGATTCTGCGCGACTCCGGCACCCCCTTCGCCCTGATCGGCCGCACCCGCGACCCGTCGGCCCTCGACTGGGTCGACATCGACTTCGAGGGGATGGTCGAGGAGGCGCTCGGCCGGCTCGCCGGTCTCGGGCACGCCCGGGTGGCGCTCGTGCTCGGCCCGGACCGCGACGCCGCGGCCGACTTCGGCCCCTACGCCCGCACGCAGGAGGCGTTCGCGCTCGCCTGCGCCGCCCGCGGCGTCGAGGGCGTGCTGCTGCGCTGCGAGGAGTCGCCCGCCGGCGGCCGCGCGCTCGCCCGCTCGTTCGACCCCGGCTCCGCGACCGCCGCGGTGATCGTCAACGGAGGCGCCGCCGTCGGGTTCGCGCACGAGGTGCGACACCGCGGCCTGCGGGTGCCCGAGGACGTCTCGATCGTGCTGCTCGCCTCCGACCCCGACGTCGCCGACCTGGCCGACCCCGCGCTCGACCTGCTCGTCGCGCCCGGCCGCGAGCTCGGCCGCCGCGGAGTGGAGGCGCTGCTCGCCCGCCTCGCCGACCCCGCCGCGCCGCTCCTCCAGGAGCGCATCGGCGGCCCGTGGCGCCCCGGCGGCTCGGTCGCCCCTCCGCGCTGACGGCCGACGCCGGGAGACGCACCGGCAGCGGGCGCTACGGCACGATCGAGTCGATGTAGCCGCCGTCGACGCGCACGGCGGCGCCCGTGGTGGCCGAGGCGAGCGGGGAGGCGAGGTACGCCACCATGTGGGCGATCTCCTCCGGCTCGATGAGGCGCTTCAGCAGCGACTGCGGCCGGTGCAGGCGCATGAACTCGCGCTGCGCCTCCTCCCACGGCAGCTCGCGGTCGACCAGCTCGTAGACGAAGTCCTCGACGCCGCCCGTGTGGGTCGGCCCGGCGAGCACGCTGTTCACCGTCACCCCGGTGCCGGCGGCCGCCTTGGCGAAGCCGCGCGAGACGCCCAGCAGCGCCGTCTTCGACACTCCGTAGTGGATCATCTCGGCGGGCGTGACGACGGCGGAGTCGCTGCCGATGTAGAGGACGCGGCCCCACGCGCGCTCCATCATCCCGGGGAGGTAGGCGCGGGTGAGGCGCACGCCGGTGAGCACGTTGACCTCGAAGTAGCGGCGCCACTCGTCGTCGTCGATGGAGAGCGCATCGGCGGACCCGAAGATCCCGAGGTTGTTGACGAGCACGTCCACCTCGGCGGCCGCGCGCAGGAGGGAGGCCGTGCCCTTCTCCGTCGACACGTCGGCCGCGACTCCGCGCACCCGCGCCTCCGGCACCGCCGCGCTGACGGCCTCGATCGCCCGGCGGATCGACCGCTCGGAGCGGGCGTTCACGATCACCTCGGCGCCCGCCTCCGCGAGCGTCGTCGCGATGGCCAGCCCGATGCCCTGCCCCGACCCCGTGACGAGGGCCGTGCGCCCGGTGAGATCCAACCCGATCATGCTGCTCCGCTCCGCGCCGCCGCCCGCCGGCCGCGCTCGGGGTCGAGCATGCCACCGAGCCCTGACATCCGGCCCACTCCCGGCTGAGGACGCCCGCGGGACGCCGCGGCGTCGCTCGGAACGGCGGAGACCGTTGCCAACCGGACACTCGTGCGTTACGGTCTAACCAATCGGCAATACGTATTACCCATGGGTAACGGGCCGATGATCCAGACTGTCGACGAGGACGAGGCGGACGCGTGACCCCGATGCAAGCAGATGTCGCCGTGATCGGCGGCGGTCTCGGAGGAGTGGCAGCGGCGATCGCCCTCGCTCGCAACGGCCTCTCGGTCGTCCTGACCGAGCAGTACCCGTGGCTGGGCGGCCAGCTCACCTCGCAGGGCGTCCCGCCGGACGAGCACACCTGGGTCGAGCAGTTCGGAGTCACCGCCGACTACCGGCGCCTCCGCGACGGCATCCGCGGCTACTACCGCCGCAACTACCCCCTCACCGCCGAGGCGATGCGCGACGAGCGCCTGAATCCCGGCCGTGGACTCGTGAGCCGGCTCTGCGCCGAGCCCCGCGTCGCCGTCGCCGTGCTCGACGAGATGCTCGCCCCCTATCGCTCGAGCGGAGCGATCCGCGTCGTCACCGGCGTCGTCCCCTTCGCCGTCGACGGCGGCCCGGGCAGGATCGAGCGCGTCCTGCTGCGCGACGCGGTCTCGGGCGAGGAGCTCGCCGTCTCCGGGCGGTACGTGGTCGACGCGACCGAGACGGGGGAGCTGCTCCCGCTCGCGGAGGTCGACTACGTCACGGGCTCCGAGTCGCGCGACGAGCACGGCGAGCCCAGCGCTCCCGCCGTCGCCGACCCGATGAACGTGCAGGCCGTCACCTGGTGCTTCGGCTTCGACAGCGCGGACGGCGACCACACCGTCGAGCGCCCGGCCGACTACGACTACTGGCACGAGTACGAGGTGCCCTTCTGGGGCGGGAAGCTGCTGTCCTTCACCGCGCCCAACCCGAGGACGCTGCGCCCCGAGACCCGCACGATGCACGTGAACGCCGTGGGCGACACCCGCACCGCGGACCAGCGCGCGCAGGGCGGGGACACCGACCTCTGGATGTTCCGCCGCATCCTCGCGACCGAGACCCTCCGGCCGGGCGCGCTCGACAGCGACATCGTGCTCGCGAACTGGCCGATGCTCGACTACCTCGACAGCTCGATCCTCGACGTGCCGGAGCCGGAGAAGCACCTCGCCGGCGCCCGCGCGCTCTCGCTGTCGTACTTCTACTGGCTCCAGACCGAGGCGCCCCGTCCCGACGGCGGCCGCGGCTGGCCCGGTCTCCGGCTCCGCGGCGACGTGATGGGCACCGCCGACGGCCTCGCGCAGGCCCCCTACATCCGCGAGTCCCGCCGGATCCGCGCGCTCACCACGGTGCGCGAGCAGGACGTCTCCGTCGCCGCCCGCGGGACGGGGAGCCCCGCGCGCTTCGACGACTCCGTGGGCGTGGGAATGTACCGGATCGACCTGCACCCGACCACCGGGGGCGACAACTACCTCGACGTGGAGTGCTCGCCGTTCGAGATCCCGCTCGGCGCCCTCGTCCCGCGCACCCCGACGAACCTGCTGCCCGGGGGCAAGAACATCGGGACGACGCACATCACCAACGGCGCGTACCGCCTCCACCCCGTGGAGTGGAACATCGGCGAGGCCGTCGGCGAGCTGGCGGCCCTCGCCCTCGCCGAGGACCTGTCGCCCCACGAGATCGCCGCCGACCCCGCCCTCGTCGCCCGCCTGCAGGCGAGGCTCGAGTCGCGCGGCGTAGAGACCCACTGGCCCGACGTCGTCGGGTACTGACCGGGAACACCGAGAAGACCATTGGAGAAAGAGAGACGATGAGACCAGCGAAGAAGCTGATGGCCTCGCTCGCCGCAGTCGGAGTGATCGCCGCCCTCTCGGGCTGCGGCGCCGCCGGCGGCGGGGACGACTCAGCACCCGTCGCTCTGAGGATGTCCGTCTGGACCTCCGACGAGAAGCAGCTCGCCCTGTTCGACTCGATGGCCGACGAGTACATCGCCGACCACCCCGAGATCGAGTCCGTGACCTTCGAGTCCCTCCCGTTCGCGGACTACAACTCGACCCTGACCACGCAGGCCGCGGGCGGCAACGCCCCCGACCTCGCCTGGGTGGGCGACATCGCGAAGGACCTGATCGACGCCGGAGCGCTCGCTCCGCTGACCGAGACCTTCGAGGGGACCGAGGGCTACGAGTACGACGACATCCTGCCCAGCGTGGCGCAGTCGTTCAGCCAGGACGGCGAGCTCTACGCGTACCCGTTCTCGAACTCGCCGTTCGCGCTGTACGTGAACCAGGACCTCATCGCGCAGGCCGGGCAGACCGTCGACCCCGCGACCCTCAGCTGGGAGGACGTCGACCGCATCGGCGCGGCCGTCAACGAGTCGACCGGCAAGGCCGGCTACATCATCCGCGACTTCGACTTCTCGGGCTGGCTGAGCCTCGCGAACCTCTGGGCGGGCTGGGGAGCCCAGCCGTGGAGCGACGACGGGACCCAGTGCACGATGGACTCGCCCGAGATGGTGGAGGCGTTCCAGTTCTTCCACGACTCGGTCTACGTCAGCGGCGCGACCCCCGGGCCCGGCGTGACGGCGGACTTCTTCGCCGGCGACGCCGCGTTCACGACCGCGCAGGTCTCGCGCGCGAGCCTGCTCGACGGCTCGTTCCCGTTCGAGATCTACCCGCTGCCCGTCGGCCCCGCCGGCGAGTACGGCAACATCGGCCAGGCAGGCATGGCCGCGCTCGCGGGCGGCGACCACGTGGAGGAGGCGACCGGCTTCCTCTCGTTCATGACCAATCCGGAGAACTCCGCCAAGCTCGCGCAGTTCTTCCCGCCGCCCCGCGAATCGCTGCTGTCCGGCGAGGAGCTGGCCAAGGTCAACACGAAGCTCAGCGCCGAGCAGCTCGACCGCGTCGTGGTCGACGAGCTGGCCGACGTGTCCGCCACCCCTCCGGTGACGAGCCCCGCCGAGATCACCTCGGTCGGCAAGACGGCGCTGGACCGCATGTGGTCGGCCGACGCCGATGTCGCCGAGGTGCTCGGAGGCGTCTGCGACGCCATCGCGCCCGTCCTCCAGGGGAAGTGATCCCGTGACCGCGACCTCGACGGACAGCCGCCGATCCGCTCCCACCGGCGCCTACTGGAACCTCCGGCGCCGCGACGCGCTCGCCGGCTGGCTCTTCATCGCGCCCCAGCTGCTCGGTGTGATCGTGTTCGTGCTGCTGCCCGTCGGGCTCGCGGTCTGGTTCAGCCTCAACGAGTGGAACGTCTTCACCGGCTCCATGACCTTCGTGGGCGGCGAGAACTACGAGCGGGCGATCAACGACCCGAGCATCGGCGCGGTCCTCGGCACGACCGCGGTCTTCTCCGGGGGAGTGGTGATCCTGAACCTCGCCCTCGGGCTGGGCCTGGCCGTGCTGCTCAACCGGAGGATCCCGGGCGGCGCCCTGTTCCGCACGCTCTTCTTCTCGCCCGTCGTCATCTCGGTGGTCGCCTGGACCCTCGTCTGGGGCTTCCTCCTCCAGGACAACGGCGCGATCAACGGCCTGCTCTCGCTGGTCGGCCTCGACGGGCCGAACTGGCTCCAGGAGGGGCCCACCGCGATGGCGAGCGTCATCGTCACGCAGGTCATCCGCAGCGTCGGCGTCAACATGGTGCTCTTCCTCGCCGCGCTGCAGGGAGTGCCGGGCGACCTCTACGAGGCGGCCCGCCTCGACGGCGCGAGCCCCCGCGCGATCTTCTTCCGGATCACGCTCCCGCTCATCTCGCCCACGCTGCTCCTCACCGCCATCCTCACGATCGTCGGCTCGCTGCAGGCGTTCGCGCAGGTCGCCGTCCTGACCGAGGGCGGGCCCGAGCTGTCGACGACAGTGCTCGTCTACTACGTGTTCCAACAGGCCTTCGAGTTCAGCGACATCGGCTACGGCGCGACGCTCTCGCTGATGCTGCTCCTCTTCGTCCTGATCCTCACGGTCGTGCAGTGGCAGCTGCGCAAGAAATGGGTCTTCTATGAGAACTGACGCCGTCGTCGAGCAGGGGACCCCGCTCACGCCACGCCTCGAAGCCGTCCCGGAGCCGCCCGTCAAGCGCCGCCGCGGCCGCAGCCCGCTCATGACCGCCCTGCTCGTCGTGACCCTGATCCTGCTCGTGCTGCCGTTCGCGGTGCCGACGTTCTGGATGATCGCCTCGTCGTTCAAGCCGGTGAACGAGATCTTCTCCAACCCGCCGACCCTGCTGCCGGACTCGCCGAGCCTGGCGGGCTACGCCGAGGCGTTCAGGTTCCAGCCGTTCGCGCTCCAGTACTGGAACAGCCTCTACATCGCGGTCACGGTCACCGTGGTGACGCTGCTGGTGTCGAGCCTGGCCGGCTACGCCTTCGCGCGGATCCCGTTCCCGGGACGCAATGCGGTGTTCCTCGTCGTCCTCACCGGCCTGCTGGTGCCGACGGAGGTGACGATCATCCCGCTGTTCCAGATCTTCCGGCAGCTCGGCTTCATCGACACCCACGTGCCGCTGCTGCTGGTGCCGATGGTCGGAGCGCCGGCGGTGCTGGGCACGTTCATCATGCGGCAGTACTTCATCGCGATGCCCGGCGAGCTGGAGGAGGCCGCGCGCCTGGACGGCCTCGGCCGCTTCGGGATCTGGCGGCGCATCTTCCTGCCGCTGTCCAAGCCCGCGCTGTCGGCCGTCGCCATCCTGACCTTCCTCGGGTCCTGGAACATGTACCTCGAGCCGACGGTCTACCTGACCTCGCCCGAGCTCTTCACCCTGCCCCAGGCGCTCACCCGCTTCACCGACGCCTACGGCGGGGAGATGTGGGACGTCCAGCTCGCCGCGGCGACGATGACGGTCGTGCCCGTGCTGGCCGTGTTCCTCCTCGCTCAGCGGCAGTTCGTGGAAGGGCTCGCGCACTCCGGTCTGAAAGGCTGACCCGGTGTTCACGGATCGCCCCCTCGCCGCTCTCCGCGAGTTCCAGGCGGAGGTCGCGGAGCCCGAGGACTTCGACGCCTTCTGGCGGGGCACCCTCGCGCTCGGGCGGGAGGGCGGAAGCGCCGTCAGCGCCGCTCCGGTGGACGCGGGCCTCCCGCTGGTCCGCGTCCGGGACGTGCGGTTCCCCGGCTTCGCGGGCGAGCCGATCGCCGCCTGGCTCGTGACCCCCGCGGTCGACCCGGGCGCTCCGCTCCCCGTGGTGATCGAGTATCCCGGCTACGGGAGTGGACGGGGCCGGCCGATCGAGCACCTCTGGGTCGCCGCCGCCGGGTTCGCGCACCTGGTCGTCGACGCGCGCGGCCAGGGAGCCGGCCGCCTCGCCCGCTCCGGAGCCACTCCCGACCCCCACGGCAGCGGACCCGCCTACCCCGGGGTCACCACCCGCGGCATCGAGTCGCCCGAGACGTACTACTACCGGCGCCTGATCGCGGACGCGGCGCTCGCCGTCGACGCCGTGGAGGCGCTCCCCGGGCTGGACCCGGATCGCGTGGCGGTCTTCGGCGGCAGCCAGGGCGGAGCGCTCGCGACCGCGGCGGCGGCGCTGCGACCCCGGGTCCGCGCGGCGATCGCCCTGGTGCCGTTCCTCTCCGACGTCCTGCGTGCCACGACCATCACGAACGAGGCGCCGTACGTGGAGATCGCGCGTTATCTGGCGACCCGCCCCGAGGACCTCGCCGCCGTCGAGCGGACCCTCTCCTACGTCGACGGCGTCCACTTCTCGCAGCGGCTGCGCTGCCGGGTGCACCGCTCGGTCGGCCTGATGGACCCGATCTGCCCGCCCTCGACGGTCTTCGCCGCCCACAACGTCTCGGGCGGCGAGACGTCGATCGACGTCTGGCCGTACAGCGGTCACGAGGGCGGCGGGACCGGCGACCGGGAGCGGGCACTGGAGGTGCTGCGCGAGGCACTGGGGTGACCGGTCGGGCGTGACCCCGCGTCTCAGGGCGCCGGCGCCTCCTCCATCCCCAGCCGCATCGCCAGCTCCATCGCGCGCAGGCGGGCCGGCGAGACGTCGTAGGGCAGGCTCCGGATGATCTCGCCGGCGCTCCTGGCGCGCGAGCCCTGCGCGGGATCGGGGGCCGGCGCGGGGTCCTCGGGCGGGTGCGCCTCGTCCCACGCGTCGAAGACCGCCTCGTCCTCCTCGAGCTGACCGGACTCCTCGACGACGCGCATCAGCCGGGTCTCGAAGGCGTGCCGCTCCCGCGCCACCAGCTCCACGCGGGGGTCGTCCACGGCGACCGTGTCGTCGAGTGCCTCCTCGGCGGCGTCGACGCGGTCGGCCTCCGCCCGCAGCGCCGGATCGGCGGCCAGGACGACGAAGCGGCCGGCCTGGGAGACGGCGCCCAGCGGGCCGAACATCCGCTCGGTGACCAGCAGGGTGTCGAGGTCGGCCTGGCGGAGCGAGCCCTCGGGCGCGCCCTCGAGGCGGCGCGAGACGATGTCGTCGAGCAGCCCCAGCCGGCCGCCGAGGGTCAGCATGCGCCGCACTGAGGCCCGCTTCCGCTGCAGATCCTCCTCCTGCGCGGCGAGCGCGTCGTCCAGCCGCGCGAGGACACCCGCGACCTCGTCCTCGCGGTCGGCGCTGCTCTCGGCGCCGGCCGGGGCTGCGACGGCGAAGGCGTCCCGGATGTCCTCGAGTGCGACCCCGGCGTCGGCCAGGCGGCGGATCCAGAGCAGCCGGATGATGTCGTCGTAGCCGTACCGTCGACGGCCGTCGCCGCCCCGCTCGCGCTCGGGGAGCAGGCCGAGCCGGTGGTAGTGGCGGATCGCCCGCGGAGTGACGGCGGCGAACGCGGCCGCGTCGCCGATCTGCACCTGGCGGGGCGGGGCGGGGAACGGCTGCATGAGGGACCTCTCCGATCGGGACGGTGTGCATCGAGCAGACCACATGACGCAGGGGCAGGAGCAAGCCGCCCGGCCTGCTCCCGCCCCTGCGTCTCCCGCGCTCAGCGCGCCAGGCGCACCGTCGCGATCTCGAACGGGCGCAGCTCGAGCCGCACGCCGGCCGACTCCGCCTCGACGGAGCTCTCGATGCGGACCTGCTCGGTCGGGCGCTCCATCAGGTCGGTGCGGGTGACCGCCCGGACGGCGAAGGCGGCGCGGAGAGTCGCCGTGGCGCGGCGGCCGAGCGACTCGTAGAGCCGCACGATCACATCACCGCTCCCGTCGTCCGCCGCCTTCACGGCCTCGACGATCACCGAGGGGTCGTCGATCGACACCAGGGGAGCGACGGGCGAGGCGCCGGTGAGCCTGCGGACCGGGGTGTTCAGCGCGTATCCGGCCTCGACGGCGTCGGGCAGCTCTGCGCCGACCACGAGCGAGACGGCGAGGCGGTGGCGGCCCTGGTCGGCGTCCGGGTCGGGGAACAGCGGCGCGCGCAGGAGCGAGAGCCGGACCGTGGTCGTCGGGGTGCCGGCCGCGGCGCGGTCGCGGGTGATGTCGTGCCCGTAGGTGGAGTCGTTGACGACCGCGACGCCGAAGCCCGGCTCGCCGACGTGCACCCAGCGGTGCGCGACGGTCTCGAAGCGGGCGGCGTCCCACGTCGTGTTCACGTGGGTCGGGCGGTGCACGTGGCCGAACTGGATCTCGGACGTCGCCCGATCCGAGAGCAGGTCGAGCGGGAAGGCGAGCTTGAGCAGCTTCCGGCGCTCGTGCCAGTCGATGTCGAGGTCGAGGTCGACGGCGGCCCGGCCGATCTGCAGCGAGACCGTCTGCACGACCGTGGAGCCGCCGAACGAGCGGGTGATCACGACCGCCGGGACCTCGCGGCCGAGCGGGTCGGCCACGGTGTCGGCGCGGACCGAGTCGACGCCGACGAGGTCCTCCACCGTGCGGCGGTAGTTGTCGTCGAGGTCCCAGGCGTCCCACTTGTTCGGGGTGTCGCGGTGGAGCTGGAGGAGCCCCGCGGCGGCGCCGGCGGGCACGACCTCCCGGCCGCTCGCCAGGTCCACGACCGACTCGAGGAGCCCGGAGGCGCCGATCCGCACGCGGACGAGCCCGTTGTCGAGGACGTGGGCGTCGCCGTCGGAGCGGAGCGTCGGAGCCGAGTGCTCCTCGGCCGGGTCGGCCGCGGCCGCACCGAGCGCGGGCGCGCCCCCGACGGCGAAGGGGGAGGAGTTCACCAGCAGCTCCGCGGAGCCCTCGCCGGCGACAGCCCGGACGGCCTCGGCGATCATCTCCTCGATCCGCTGCGCGATGCGGGCGTAGTTCTCCTCCGCCTCGCGGTGCACCCAGGCGATGGAGGTGCCGGGCAGGATGTCGTGGAACTGCTGCAGGAGGACCGTCCGCCACATCTCGCGCAACTCGTCGGCCGGGTACGGCACACCGGCGCGGACGAGGGCCGTGGTCGCCCACAGCTCGATCTCGCGGAGCAGGTGCTCGCTGCGCCGGTTGCCCTGCTTGGTGCGCGCCTGCGACGTGTAGGTGCCGCGGTGGAACTCGAGGTAGAGCTCGCCCGACCAGGTGGGCGCGTCCGGGTACTCGGCCTGCGCCTCCTCGAAGAAGCGGCGGGGCGTGGAGAGCTCGACGGTCGGCGAGCCCTCGAGGCTGCGCGTGCGGCGGGCGGCCGCGATCATCTCGCGGTTGGGGCCTCCTCCGCCGTCGCCGTAGCCGAAGGGCACGAGCGACATGGTGCCGCTGCCCTTCTCGGCGTACTGGCGCTCGGCGCGGGCGAGGTCCTCGCCGGAGAGGTCGGAGTTGTAGAGGTCGACGGGCGGGAAGTGCGTGAACACGCGGGTGCCGTCGATGCCCTCCCACCAGAAGGTGTGGTGGGGCATCGTGTTGGTCTCGTTCCAGGAGATCTTCTGCGTGAGGAACCAGCGCCCGCCCGCCCCGGCGATGATCTGCGGCAGCGCGGCGGAGTAGCCGAAGGAGTCCGGGAGCCAGACCTCCTCCGTGTCGATCCCGAACTCGTCGAGGAAGAAGCGCTTGCCCTCGAGCAGCTGGCGCACGAGCGCCTCGCCGCCGGGCATGTTCGTGTCCGACTCGACCCACATCCCGCCGACCGGTACGAAGCGGCCCGCGAGCACGTGGCCGCGGACGCGCTCGAACAGCTCCGGGTGGTCGCGCTTCAGCCACGCGTACTGCTGCGCGGAGGAGGCGGCGAAGACGAAGCCCTCCTCGCGCTCGATCAGGTCGCAGACGTTCGAGAACGTGCGGGCCACCTTGCGGGCGGTCTCACGGGCGGGCCAGAGCCAGGCGGAGTCGATGTGGGCGTGGCCGACGGCGTGCAGGTGGTGCGCGCTGGCCGAGGCGGGGCGCTCGAGGACCGTCCGCAGCGCCTCCCGGCCGGCGGCGGCGGTGCCGGAGACGTCGTCCGGATCGAGGACGTCGACGGCGCGGTCGAGGGCGCGCACGATCTCGGCGCGGCGCTGGGAGGACTCGGACAGCTGCCCGATCAGCCCGACGAGCACGGCCATGTCCTGCTCCAGCTCCCAGACCTCCCGGTCGAGCAGACCGAGCTCGAGGCGGCGGAGGCGGTAGAGCGGGTCGGACGGCAGGGCGCCGTCGGCGGGGCGGCCGCCGAGCGCCGTGGGGGTGAAGGACCAGTCTCCGGTGATGTTCGGGTTGGCGGCGGCCTCGATGTAGAGCTCGACCGTGCGGTCGCCCGCCTCGCGGCCGGGCAGCCGGTCGAGCGGGACCGACTGGTTGAACGGCTCGACCGCCTTCACGACCGTGCCGGTCGCGGTGAAGACGAGCCCCTCCGCCTCGAAGCCGGACTGGGCACCGGTGTAGCCGAGGTCGACGACGAGCTCGGGCTCGCAGCCCTCGACGCCGACCCACGAGGCGGGGATCTCGCCGCGCACGTGGAACCAGACGGTGCCCCACGGGGCGCCCCACGGCTCCCCGATGCGGGCGGGCGCGTAGGACGCGCCCCGCGCCTGGTCGAAGGGGACCGGCTCGCCCGGAGCGGTCCACGACTCGATCCCGAGCGGCTCGACCGCCCGGTGGACCGCCGGCCGGAGGCTCTCGGCGCGGAAGCGGGCGATGCGGGCTTCGATGCGGGTGCTGTCGTCATGCATGCGTTCTGGTGCTCGTTCCGTGTGCGGTGGGGGGAGGCGGCGGCGCGGAGGGCGCCGCCGCCTCGGGGTCAGGAGGCGATGACGACGCGGTGCCCGTCGGGGAAGACGGCCACCTTCCGCCAGGTGTCGCCGGAGCGCTCCCAGCCCTCGTTGACCTGTCCGGCCGGAGGGGTCGGGATGGTCTCGGGGGCGCGGGCGACCGTGGTGTAGCCGGCCGCGCGCTCCACCCGGCCGCGGCCGAGCTCGAACGAGGTCAGGCGCCCGTCGTCGACGATCAGCGAGCCCTCGTCCACTCCCGCGGCGCCGCGCTCGATGAACGGGTTCACGAGGCGCGTCTGCGAGGAGTCGCTGCCCAGCACGATGGCCTTCTGCTGCGGGAAGCGGCCGAGGCTGAGCCCGTAGAAGCCGCCGAGGACGGTGAGATTGCGCACCTCGAAGTCCGCTCCGCCGTTCGTCAGGCCGACGCCGAGGCAGTTCGCGCCCGAGGTCGGGAAGAAGTTCGGGTTCACGATCATGTGGCTCGTGCCCGCCTCGATCAGCACCTCCCAGCCGTCGCGGGAGCCCTCCGAGCGGAAGTTGATCAGGGTCAGGCCGGAGTTGACCGAGCGCCGGTTCTCGTTGCGGATCGACCGGAGGCCGACCGTGCCGCCGATGGCCTGGCAGTCGAGCAGCGTCATGTTCGTCGGCGCGAGGAGGAAGCCGCCGAGGCCGGGGCTGATCGCCTCGACGTTGGTCATCGAGCCGCCGATGGAGGCCTTGCCCGAGTCCTCCACGCCCCAGCGCGCGGGGGCGACGATCTTGATCTTGTTCCAGGAGTTGGCGTAGGAGTACTCGTCGTCGACGCCCGAGACGAAGGTGGCGCGCTCGCGGAAGACGCCCGACTTGCCGGTCTTCTGGATCCACAGGTTGCGGAACTCGCAGTTGACCAGCGAGCGCAGCGACATGCCGTGGCCGCCGGAGGGCGTGCCCGTCATCTCGAAGTCGGCGAGGACGACGCCGGTGGCCTTGTTGTTGTTGGCGGGACCGGCCGCGTCGCCGGTCTGGCCGGAGACGGTGAAGATGTCGCGGGTCGAGCCCTCGATCTGGACGATCCTCGTCTGGCGCATGCCGGCACCGACGATCTTCGGCCCGGCGTAGCCGTAGGGCGGCCCGTTCTCGGGCTGCACCGGGTAGCCGCGGTAGTCGACCGCGAGGCCGGTCACCCGGATCTCGCCGGCGGGCAGCGACACCTCGCCGCCCGGAGCGGTCATGGCCTTGTCGATGGCCGACTGCACAGCACGGGTGTTGTCGGCGCCGGCGCGGTCGTCCCAGCGGAACTCCTTGTCGAGCGGCGAGATCGGCCCCTCGGTGACGCTCAGGCGCTTCTTCTGCCCGGGGGCGTCGGCCGGAGGAGCTGCGGCGGCCGGAGTGGCGGCGCCGACGGCCCCTGCCGCGCCGGCGAGGGCGGCGGCGCCCCCGGCGAGGAAGAGGCGGCGGGAGTTGTCGGGCCTGCGCGGCTGATCGTGCTCGGGCTGGTGACCGGGCTTGTGCTGCCGATCGGGCCTCGGGGAGGCCGTGGTCTGGTTGTCTGGGTCTGCGGGATTCATCATCGTCGACGTTCCGCCCTCTCTCGCCCCGGATGGGCGTACGGCGATCCTTCGTCATCGGTAGCCTGAGGTCAAGACGTAATACCTATTACCAGGATGAAGCGGGGGTGTCCGGGTGCCGCGGATCACGCAGAAGGACATCGCGCGTCTCGCGGGAGTCAGCCAGACGACGGTGTCGTTCGTGCTCAACGACAAGGGCGAGCAGCTCGCCCGGGTCCCGGAGGCGACGCGGGCGCGGATCCTCAAGGCGATCCAGGAGACGGGGTACGTCGCCGACCCCATCGCGCGCCGCCTCAAGCAGGTCGGCACCGGCATGATCGGCGTCTACACCTACGAGAGCCTGTTCCCGCTCGACCGCGAGGACTTCTTCCACCCGTTCCTCGCCGGCATCGAGGAGGAGGCGCAGAACCGCGACATCGACCTCCTCCTGCTGACCAGCGGCCGCGTCGGCGGCCGCCGCGGCGGCCTCAGCGGCGGCACCACCCGGCTGCGCCTGGCCGACTCCTGCATCCTCCTCGGGCAGCACATGCCCCGCGAGGAGCTCGAGTTCCTCAACGCCAGCGGCTTCTCCTTCGTCAGCATCGGCCGCCGCGACGACGCCGGCGGACCCGTGCCCTACGTGGCCGCCGACTACGCGTCGATCGTCCGCGAGCTGATCTCCTGCGCGCGCGCCCTCGGCCACACCCGCTTCGCCTACGCCGGTCACGGCGAGGGCGTCGAGTCGTACACCGACCGCATGGCCGGCGCGCGGGCCGAGCTCGGCGACGGCTTCCTCCACCTCGTCCCGGGGCCGGAGGCGTCGCCGCGGGAGTGGATCCGCCGGATCGCCGCCGAGGGCGTCACGGTCGTGCTCGCCGAGCAGGAGGAGCAGTTCGTCCTCCTGCAGGCGGCCGCCGAGGCCGAGGGGGTGGCGGTGCCGGTCGACCTGTCGCTGGTGTCGCTCTCGGGATCGGCCGACCGCACCGGCTGGCAGGCCGGCTTCGAGCTGCCCCGGCGCGACATGGGGCGCCGCGCGGTGCAGATCCTCATCGAGGGCGACCCCGCGCGGCGGGAGCAGCAGCTCCTCCGCTGCACGCTCGTCGACGGCGCCTCCCTGGCCGCGGCGCCGGCCTGACCGGCCGGGCTCAGCCCTGACCGCTCGGGATCAGCCGCGACCGGCCGGGCTCAGCCCGAGTGGTGGCGCCCGATCGGCAGCACCAGCGGAGTCCGCGAGACCGGGTCCTCGATCACGCGCGACTCCATCCCGAACACCGCGCGCACCGTCTCCGGCGTCACCACCTCGGCGGGCGTGCCCGAGGCGTACAGGGCGCCGTCGCGCACGGCGACGAGGTGGTCGGCGTAGCGCGCGGCCAGATTGAGGTCGTGCAGCACGATCACGATCGTCGTCCCGCGCGAGCGGTTGAGGTCGGTGAGCAGGTCGAGCACCTCGACCTGGTGCGACACGTCGAGGTAGGTCGTCGGCTCGTCCAGGAGGAGCACGTCGGTCCGCTGGGCGAGGGCCATCGCGATCCACACCCGCTGGCGCTGCCCGCCCGAGAGCTCGTCCACGGGGCGGTCGGCGAGCTCGAGCGTGCCGGTGTCGCGCAGCGCCTCCTCGACGATCGCGTCGTCGTCCGATCCGGAGCCGCGGCCGAACAGGCCCCGGTGCGGGTAGCGGCCGCGGGCGACCAGGTCCGAGACGGCGATCCCCTCCGGAGCGATCGGGGTCTGCGGCAGCAGCCCCACCTGCTGCGCGACCTCGCGCGTCGGGAGCCGGTGGATCGCGCGCCCGTCGAGCAGGACGCTCCCGGAGCGCGGGGTGATCAGCCGCGCCATGGCGCGCAGGAGCGTCGACTTGCCGCAGGCGTTCGCGCCGACGATCACCGTGATCTCTCCGGGCGGCACGGCGAGCGAGAGCCCGTCGACCACGACGCGCTCGTCGTAGGCGAGAGTGACCGCGTCGGCGACGAGGGTGGGCGGGGCGT
This sequence comes from Rathayibacter sp. AY1B6, assembly GCF_002932755.1. Lineage (NCBI taxonomy): Bacteria > Bacillati > Actinomycetota > Actinomycetes > Micrococcales > Microbacteriaceae > Rathayibacter > Rathayibacter sp. AY1B6. The sequence continues at coordinate 33,788 of NZ_PSWL01000027.1, read as the reverse complement.
CGGTCACAGGGAGCCTCCGGAGCGGTTGCGGCGGGCGAGGAGCCAGAGCAGGAAAGGGGCGCCGAGGGCGCCGGTGACGACGCCGACCGGGAAGCGCGCGCCCGAGAACAGCGCGCCGACGACGTACTGGGCGAGCAGGTCGGCGGCGAGCACGACGACCGCGCCGACCAGGGCGGAGGGGATCAGCAGCGTGCGTGCGCTCGGCAGGATCCGCCGCGCGATCGGCCCCGAGACGAAGGCGACGAACGCGATCGGGCCGGTGGCGGCGGTCGCGACGGCCACGAGGCCGACTCCGACCGCGAGCAGGGCCAGCCGGCTGCGCCGCACGTCGAGCCCGAGCGCGGTCGCCGTCTCGTCGCCGAGCTGGAGCACTCCGAGCCGGCCCGACAGCAGCAGCGCCAGCGGCACCAGCACGAGCATCGTCAGGGCGAGCGGCGGGACGGAGGGCCAGGCGGCCGAGTTGAGGCTGCCGGTCAGCCAGCGCAGCGACTCCTGGACGTCCTCGAAGTCGGCGCGGGTCTGCACGTAGGCGATCACGCTCTGGAACATCGCCGCGACGCCGATGCCGATGAGGATCAGTCGCGCCCCGATCACTCCGCCGCCTTCGGCCAGACCGGCGATGATCAGGGCCGTCGCGAGCCCGGCCGCGACCGCGATCACCGAGACCGCGCCTCCCGAGAGGCCGAAGAACGCGATCGCGACGACGGCCGCCGCGCTCGCCCCCGAGGTGATGCCGATGATGTCGGGGCTGGCGAGGGCGTTGCGCAGCATCGTCTGGAAGATCACGCCGCCCATCCCGAAGCCCACGCCCACCAGGACGGCGGTGATCGTGCGCGGCAGCCGCAGCGTGCCCACGGTGAAGGAGGCGCCCGGGACGGTCTCGCCGAGGATCACGCGGACGACCTCCGGCACCGAGTAGACCGTGCTGCCGACCGTGAGCGAGACGATGACGAGCGCCAGCGCGAGCACCGCGAGGACCGCGCAGCCGAGGACCGTGCGGCGACGGCGGAGCGCGCGGCCGGCCGCGATGCCGGCCGCGACGGGCGCCTCCGCGGTCCTCACAGCGCCCGCACCTTCGAGCGGCGCACGATCGCGATGAGCACCGGGGCGCCGATCAGCGCGGTCACGATGCCCACCTCGACGTCGCTCGGCCGGGCGACCACGCGGCCGACCACGTCGGCGACGAGCAGCAGCAGGGCGCCGAGCAGAGCGGAGGAGGGCAGCAGCCAGGCGTGCGCGGGGCCGGTGACTCGGCGGGCGAGGTGCGGGACGACCAGTCCGATGAAGCCGATCGGTCCGGCGATCGCGGTCGCGGCGCCGCAGAGCAGCACGGCCGCGAGCCCCGCGACCAGGCGGATGCGCCCCACGCGCCGGCCGAGGCCGGTCGCCAGGTCGTCGCCGAGCGCCAGCGCGTCGAGCCCCCGCGCGCTGGAGAGGGCCAGCACCGCGCCGACCGCGAGGAACGGGAGGACCTGCAGGATGCTCGCGGTCTCGGCGCCGCCGACTCCGCCGACCTGCCAGAAGCGGAAGCGGTTCAGCGTGGTCTCCTGCGTGAGCAGGACGGCGCTGAGGAGGGAGGTGAGCGCCGCGGCCGTCGCGGCTCCGGCGAGGGCGAGCTTGAGCGGAGTGGCGCCCTCGCGGCCGAGCGAGGCGACGGCGTAGACGAACGCCCCGGCGGCCGCGGCGCCGAGGAACGCGAGCCAGATGAACTGCGGCAGGCTCGTCGCGCCGACCCCGGCGATCCCGAGCACGACCGCGAGCGAGGCGCCGGAGTTGAGGCCGAGGATGCCCGGATCGGCGAGCGGGTTGCGGGTCAGGCCCTGCATCACGGCTCCGGCGAGCCCGAGCGCGGCGCCGACCAGGATCGCGAGGACCGTCCGCGGCACCCGCCCCTGCACGGCCGCGTCGACGATGGAGGCCGGGTCGGGCGCGGTCAGCGCCGGCCAGACCTCGCCGAGCGGGATCTCGCGTGAGCCGTACACGAGCGAGAGGACCGACGCGACGGCGAGCGCGACGAGGGCGACCGCCAGAACGGTCGCCCTCGTCCGGGTGGATGAGGTGCGGGTCACGACACCTTGTCGGCGGCCTCGGCGAGGCCGGCGGTGTACTCGTCGAGCACCCACGGGATGCTGAGCAGGTTCGGCGACGAGGTGGCCATGGCGGCGGAGGAGCCGTCCTCGAGCACGTAGACGGAGCCGCGCTCGACGGCCGGGATCTTCGAGAGCAGCGGGTCGGCCTGCAACGCGGCGAGAGTCGTGTCGTCGCCGTAGACGACGAGCACGTCGGCGTCGAGCTGGTCGGCGTTCTCGGAGCTGATGGTGCCGCTGAACGCCTCCGAGTCGCCGGAGAGCTCGGTGATGCTGGGGGCGACGTCGAGCCCGAGGTCCTCGACGAACTTCACGCGCGCGTCGTTCGGCGTGTAGTAGGTGAAGGTGCTCGCGTCGGTCGGGTCGTACCAGCCGTACATGAAGGTGGTGCCCGCGAGCTGCGGGTACGACGCGGTGGTCTGCGTGATCTCGCTCTCGACCTCGCCGACCTTCGCGACGGCCTCGTCCTCGAGGCCCAGCGCGGCGCCGTCGAGCTTCGCGGAGTCCTGCCAGGTGGTGCCCCAGGGCAGTCCCGGGTAGGCGACGGTGGGGGCGATCTGGCTGAGGGTGTCGTAGTCCTGCTGCGTGATGCCGGAGTACGCGGAGAGGATCACGGTCGGGCTGAGGTCCGAGATCGCCTCGAAGGGCACGCCGTCGGTCTCGTCGAACAGGGTCGGCGTCGCGGCACCGGAGGCGTCGAGCGCCTCCTTCGTCCACGCCAGCAGGCCGTCGCCGTCCTCGTCGCCGTAGGAGGCGCGGGTGAAGCCGACCGGGGTCACGCCCAGCGCGAGCGCCACGTCCTGATTGGTCCAGCTCGTCGCGACGACGCGGTCGGCCGACTCGACGGTGGTGCTGCCGAAGGCGTGGTCGACGGTGACGGGGAAGCCCTCGCCGCTCGAGGCGGCGCTGCTCTCGGACGTGCCCTCGGAGCCGGCGTCGGCTCCTCCCGAGCAGGCGGTGAGCAGCAGCGCGGCGAGGCCGAGCGAGGCGACGGCGGTCAGGCGGAGGGGGGTGCGAGTGGCGGGCACGGCGATCCTTCGAAGGGGGTGGTGGGGTTGCGAAGGTTAACCTAACCTAACCGCCTGGACGGGGCCAGTGGCCGAGCGGATCAGCGCCCGGACGCGATCCGCCGCCGCCTCGATCCGTCGCCCGCGCCCCGTGCGCGCCCCCGGGACGGGCCGCCGCTGACGAATCGATCGCGGGTGCGGCCCAGCGGGAACCTCGTTAGCGTGGAGGTCCGCGCCGATCGCCGGCGCCGAGGGGAGCCCCATGGACCAGACCGAGGAGATCGACGCCCGGGCGGAGGCCCTGCGCGCCGACCCCGAGAGCTTCGCCGCGATGGACGCGCTCTGGCGCAGCGTCTACGCCCTGCCGATGTGGTGCTTCATCGCGCGGGGGCCGGACGACGCGCCCACCCCCTTCGTCGGCGGCCTGGAGTCGGGGCCGATGGTCTTCGCCTTCACCACGGGGGAGCGCGCCCGCGCCGGGGCGCTGCACGCCGGCCTCTCCGACGAGGACGCGTCGCGGGTGCTGAAGGTGCCGATGCCCGCCGCGCTCGAGTGGATCGCGGCGATGGGATCCTCCGGAGTCGCAGGAGTGGTCTTCGACCTGCCCCGCTTCGGGTACTCCGCGCCCCTTCAGAACCTGCTGCCGATGCGCGACTTCATGGCGGCGAACCCGCCGGCCTGAGCCCGGCCCCGCAGATACCGGCAGTTCCTCGAATACCAGCAGATCCGCCGGTTGTCGCCGCCCCGAACTGGTCACTGGACGACACCCGAGGATGGTGGGCCGGAGGCGCGCCCGTCTTCCGAGGACGAGGCCGGGAGACGCCGATGGGGAAGCTGCACTACGACGGATCGGTCGTGATCGACGTCGAGGACCGGGTGCTCGCCCACCAGCAGATCGTCCTCACCGCGAAGCTGCGCCGGGGGGAGTCGTGCCTGGTCAGCTGGCGCGACGAGAGCGGGATGAGCGACGGCCGCAGCGCGATCTGGCTGCACCCCTCGCACACACTCCGCTACACCTACGCCGGCGGCCGCATGCCCCGCATCAACCCCGCCTGGATCGCAGCGCTCACCGACCTCGCGAACTCCGCCGACGGCCTCCGATTCGTCCCCGAGCCGCCGGAGCCCGTGCGGCCCCCGGACGGGACCGCCCGCCGGTGACCCGCGTCGGGCTCGATACCCTGCCTCGAGTTCATCACCCGGCGTCCGTGTCGAGCGCCGCCGCGGTGCCGAGCGCGATCAGCGACTGATCCGTCGCGACCGCGACCCTCGGGAAGCCGAGCGCCCGCAGCAGTCGGGCGCGCTCGCGGTCGCCGGCGTAGGCCCCGGCGCCCTTCCCCGCGCGCCGGGCCGCCGCGGCGATCCTCGGCAGCGGGTCGTCGGGTCCGTCGGCGGCGAGCAGGTCGGACAGGTCCCGTCCGAGGCCGATCGCGAGGTCGAACGGGCCGACGAGGACTCCGCTCACGCCCGGCACCGCGAGGATCCGCTCGACGGCGTCGAGGCCGGCCTGCGTCTCGATCATGACCCAGAGAGCGGTGCGCGCCTCGGCGGCCGACGGCGGCGCGGCGCCCCAGAGATCGGTCATCGGCCCCCAGCTGCGGCGCCCGAGCGGCGGGTAGTGCGCAGCGCGGACGGCCGCGAGCGCTTCGTCGACCGTCTCGATCATCGGGACGACGACGATGTCCGCGCCGGCGTCGAGCGCCCGGCCGATCAGGGCGTCGGAGAGCCCGGCGACCCGGACGCCGACGGGCGGCCTCCCGCTCACGGCGTCGAGCGCGCGCAGGGCGGCGAGGACCGCGGCGTCGTCGAACGCGCCGTGCTGCGCGTCCAGGCACAGCCAGGCGGGTCCGCTGCGCGCGATCTGCGCGACCGTCAGCGGCTCACCGAGCCGGCACCACACACCGTCGGCCCGACCGTCACCGAGAACCCGTTCCGCATCCACGGGTCCGATCCTGGCGCACGGAGCGCCGCCTAGGCGAGGATCGCCAGCGCCGTCGACAGGATCCCGAGGACGACGCCCGCCCCGAGCAGGACCAGGCCGGTCAGGCGCAGCGCCCGCACCGCGTCGCTCCACCGGTGCAGGCGGATGCGCTCCGGATCCTCCTCGCGGTAGTACACCTCGCGCTGGTCCGACCGCGCCGGCGTCAGCGGGTCCCCGGCGGAGAGCGGACGCGAGCGGACCTCGCCCGCCCGGGTCACCCAGTGCAGTGCGAGGGGCGGACCCTCCTCGAGGTAGGCGGTCGTCGTCAGCCAGCGTCCGTCGATCAGCGCCGCGACGAACGCGGCGAGCAGGAACAGCACTCCGAGAGGAAGGGTGATCAGCGAGAGCGCCTCGGAGATCGTCTCCAGCATGCAGCGTCCCTCCGACCGGATCAGGTGCTGAGCGTACCGAGTCGGCGGCGGACGCGTCCGCAGAGGGACGCGCCCGGCCGCCGAGCCCGCGGGCCTCAGCCCCAGGCGACCTCGAGGTCGACGACGAACGTCACTCCGAAGCGGTCGCGCAGCATCCCGTAGAGGGGCGACCAGGCCGCCGGGGCCAGGGGCGCGACGACCACCGCCCCCTCCGAGAGCGCGTCCCAGAGGCGGTGCAGCTCGTCGGCGTCGGAGCCTCGCAGCGACACGAACACCGGGATCGTGCCCGGGTCGTAGGCGGTGTGCGCGGGGACGTCGTAGGCCATGACGCGGAAGCCGGCCTCGGAGACGACCTGGCCCCACATCAGCTGGTCGGCCTCCTCGGGCGCGGTGACGGCGTCCGCGTCCGCGTAGGTCATCGCGTCGAGCCGGCCACCCGTGACCGAGGCGTAGAACTCCAGCGCCTCACGGGCCTGTCCGCGGAAGTTGAGGTGGGTCGTGGTGGTGATGCTCATGGTGCGCTCCTCGCAGTCGTGCCGGGTCGATCACCCGGTGCCCCGACGCTCCCAGGAGAAGAGGACGGCTCCGGTCCTCTTCTCGGACTACCCTCGGGACGTGCCCACGACGACCGAGCGGCTCCTCCTGCTCCTCTCCCTCCTGCAGACCCGCCGCGACTGGCCGGGCGGAGTGCTCGCCGAGCGTCTGGGGATCGCGCCGCGGACGGTGCGCCGCGACGTCGACCGGCTCCGCACGATGGGCTACCGGATCGACGCGGCGAAGGGCCCCGACGGCGGCTACCGGCTCGAGGCCGGCGCCGAGCTCCCGCCGCTGCTCTTCGACGACGAGCAGGTGCTCGCCCTCACCGCCGCCCTGCGCGCCCCGGTCGCGGGGCTCGAGGAGGCGTCGGCCCGTGCGCTGGCGACGGTGCGGCAGGTCCTGCCCGCCCGGCTCCGGCCCCGAGCGGATGCGCTGCGCTTCACGGTCGCGGCCGCGCCGGCTCCCGCGGTCCCTCCGGAGCGGCTGGTCGCGGTCGCGGCGGCCGTCCGGGCCTGCGAGGTGCTCCGCTTCGAGTACGCGGAGGCGGTGCGCCGCGTCGAGCCGCACCACCTGGTCGCACGCCAGGGCCGCTGGTACCTCATCGGCTTCGACCTCGACCGCGACGACTGGCGGGTGTTCCGGGTGGACCGGCTCGAGCCGCGCTCGCCCCGCGGAGCCCGCTTCCGCCGCCGGGCGCTGCCGGGCGGGAACCCCGCCGGGTTCCTGGAGGCGCGGTTCCGCGGCGGAGCGCCCGGGGACGGCTGGCCGTGCCGCGGCTCGGTGGTGCTGGACGCGCCCGCCGCCGAGGTCCTGCCCTACGCCGGCGACGGCGAGGTGGAGGACCTCGGCGATGCGGGCTGCCGACTCGCCCTCGGCGCCTGGTCGTGGGAGGCGCTCGCCGCGTCGTTCGGCCGGTTCGACGCTCCGATGGCCGAGGCCGAGCCGCCCGAGCTGGCCGCCGCGTTCCGCGTGCTCGCGGAGCGGTACGCCGAGGCGGGAGCCTGACCGGAGCGCGTCGGACGTCGACCGCCGCTACTTCACCGAGTACCGGGCGCTCCCCGTGCTGCCGTCCGCCGTCGTGACCGTCAGAGTCCAGCAGGTGCCCGGCTTCGCGGGCACCGTCCACGCCTTCACGTAGCGGTTCGTCGCGGTGTCGTAGCGGAGGCGTCCGGTCAGCGTGGTCGTCGGCGCTCCGGTGAGGACGGCACCCGCGGTGCAGGAGGTCTGCTTCTGCGTGACGCTGCGCACATCGGCGAGGGCGGAGTGGCGGAACGTTCCCGCGGACGACGTGGACGTCACCTGGAACGTCATGCCGGTCGCGGCGCCGGCGGCCACGCTCTTCACCGAAGTGCTGAGCCCTCCGATCGTCCACGGGGTCACGGTGTACGACGCGGTGAGGGTCGAGACGTTGCCCGCCCGGTCGGTCGCGGTCGCCCGGTACACGTGCGCTCCGACGGAGCGGCCGCCACCCGTGATCACGCAGTCGCCGACGAGGCCGGAGAGCGCGTCGTCCGCGAGGCAGCGCGCCACCGGGAACGCGGTGCCGGAGGGGTAGGACCCCTCGGGCTTCGACGTGAACGCGAGCTGCGGCTTCGTGGTGTCGACGTCGATGCCGCTGCGGGTCGTCGTGGCGCGGTTGCCCGCGTTGTCGACGGCGGTGCCGGTGACGCTCTGGCCGGGGCCCTCGCGCAGGATCCGCGCGGGGGTGCAGCTGCGGATCCCGGAGCCGCTGCCGTCGGCGCAGGAGAAGCCGACGGAGACGGGGGAGCGGAACCAGCCCGCGGCGTCGGGAGCCGTCGGCGTGGTCGTCGCGGCGATGGTGGGGACGCCGGTGTCGACGATCCGGTAGCTCGCGGTGGCGGTCGTGCTCAGTCCGCCGCCGTCGGTCCAGGTGCAGGTCGCCGTGCGGGTGCCGAGGCCGTTCACGAGGGTGCCGGTGACGACGGCCTCCTCGCTGAAGGTCCCGCTCTCCGCATCCGTGATCGCGCAGGCGGCTCTCGGCTCCGAGCCCTTCTCGTAGGAGGCGCCGTCGGTGACGTACGCGACCGTCACGACGGGTGGGGTGTTGGCGGGGACCACGGTGACCGTGTGCGGCGTGCCGGCCGTGGTGCCGTACGCGTTCCGCGCGCTCACCGTGAAGGTGGAGTCGCCGGCGGTGGTCGGCCGGCCCGAGACGACGCCCTCCGGCGAGAGGGTCAGCCCCGCGGGAAGGAAGCCGGAGGAGACCTCGAAGGTCGCGGCCGGGCCGGACGCCGTGAAGGTCGCGGAGTAGCGGGTCCCGGTCTTGACGAGCGTCTCGGCCGTGTCTGCGGTGAGGGTCGGCAGCGGGCCGATCGCGAAGGCGTGGTTGAAGCCGACCGCGATGCCGGTGGCGCCGGTGATCCCGGCCGGGACGTCCAGCTCGGTGTCGCCCTCGGGGTGCAGGGAGACGACGGTGCCGTCGGACGTCAGCAGGACGCTGAAGCCGATGCCGGCGGCGATCGCGGTGATGCCGCGGAGGTCGGCGGGGACCCGCGGCAGGCCCGAGTCGTCGGGGTCGCCCCAGGTGACGACGGTGCCGTCCCGCTTCAGCGCGAGGCTGTGGGAGTAGCTGACCGCGATGGCGGTGACGTCGCCCAGCCCCGCCGGGGCCGTGTACGCGCCCCTGTCGTCGCCGCCCCAGGCCACGACCGTCCCGTCGGCGCGCAGCGCGAGGCTGTTCCAGCCGCCCGCGGCGATCGCGACCACTCCGGAGAGACCCGCCGGCACGTCGGTCGCTCCGAACTGATCCGAGCCCCAGGCCGCCACGGTCCCGTCGCCCCGCAGAGCGAGGGTGTGGTAGTTGCCCGCGGCGACGGCGGTCACGTCGTCGAGTCCGGCCGGGACGTCGGTCTGGCCCTGGCGGTCGTCACCCCAGGCGACGACCGTTCCGTCCATCGTGAGGGCGATGCTGTGGAGGTAGCCGGTCGAGATCGCGGTCACCTCGCGGAGCCCGGCCGGCACGTCCCGCTCGCCCTCGAGGTCCGCGCCCCAGGCGACGACGGTCCCGTCGGTGTGGAGCGCGAGGGTGTGGCTGTAGCTGCTCGCGACGGCTGTGAGGTCGGACATGCCCGCCGGCACGTCCCACTCCCCGTTGAGGTACCGCCCCCAGGCGGCGACGCCGTTCGCGAGGTGGTCGTTCCCGACCGGCACCGGGTCCGGCTCGGCGGAGGCGAGGGGAGCCGCGGTGCCGGCGAGCAGCGCGACGGTCGCGGTCAGAGCGAGCAGAGTGCGGCGCAGGCCCGCGGCGGTGCGGGCGGGGCGCGGGGAAGCGGGGGTCACGGGCTCACGCTAGGGCTCGGCCCTCCTCTGCGGCGGGGGCGGGGGCGCCCTGTAGCGGACATGTCCTCTAGAGGGCGGAGCGTCACTCCACCAGGGCGGAGCCTGGCCCCTCGGGGCGCCCGGCGGAAGGGCTTGCCCGGATCCGCGGCGGGGGATTGGCTGGAGGGCAGGAGAGAGAGGTGTCACCATGACGCAGACCTTCCCCGCCTGGTTGCGGGATCAGCAGAAGAGGGACGACGAGGTCGGCCGCTTCGCGCAGGCCTTCGGCGGTCGCGACGACCTGCCCGAGCACGGCGGCCGCGCGATCTACGACGGCTACTTCGCCAGCGAGCCCGAGTCGGCGCAGGCCGATCTGGACCGCGCCTGGATGGAGTTCGAGGCGCACCCCGAGCCGTCCGCCACGTCCGACGAGCCGGAGGGACTCCGATGAGCGACCAGACCCCGATGAGCGACCAGACCCCGAGCCCCGTCGAGGACCCGGACGACCAGTCCGACAAGCCCTCGCAGGCCGAGGGCGAGGACGAGCGCGACACGCCGCACGAGGTCCTGCCCGCCGAGGGCAAGCCCTCGAAGGCCGAGGGCTGAGCCGACGCACTCGCGGAGGGGCGCATCCTGCAGAGGGTGCGCCCCTCCGTCGCGTCAGCGGCCGGTGACCGCCAGCAGCTCGTGCGCCGCGGCGCTGTCCGGGTAGCGGAGGAGCACGCGCTCCAGATCGCGCCGGGCCGGGGCCGTCCGCCCGTCCGAGAGGAGCGTGCTCGCGCGCTCGAGGAGTGCCTCCGCCCGCAGCTCCACGGGCCGCGCGCTGGTGACGGTCGGGCGCACCACCCGGTCGAACGCCTCGAGGGCGCCCTCGATCAGGCCGAGCTCGCGCAGAGCGGCGCCGCGGCGGATGAGGACGGCGGCGGAGGCGGCGTCGACGTTGTCGACGGGGGCCGAGAAGTCGGCCACGTCCCGCCAGCGGCGGCGGGCGGCGTAGAGCGAGGAGAGCGTCGACGCCGCGAGGGTCGACGGCTCCAGGGTCTCGACCGCCACGACCGCCGCGGCCGGATCCGTGAATGCCGCCAGCTCGGCATAGAGCAGGCGCAGCGCCGGGGCGTCGAGCGGCACCTCCACGTCGAGGCCGCCGCTCAGCGGCAGGCGGACGGTCAGCGCGATCCCGTAGCGGCGGAGGAAGGAGTCGACCGACGGGTCGTATCGGATGCGCACCAGCCAGCCGGTGAGCCGCAGAGCGCGGTCGTCGTCGGAGGAGTGCAGGGCGTCGCGGACGAGCTCGACGACGGCCGCGAGGCGCGAGCCCTCGGGGGAGCCGGTGGTCGCCTCGTGCAGGTCCTCCGCCGGTGCTCCGGCGCGCACGAGCCGGAGCAGGGGCGCCTCCCACGCCGGAGCGAGGGCGGAGGGGCGCACGAGCCCCGGCCCGCCGGGCATGCTGAGCCAGCCGGACAGCCGGGAGCGGTGGTCCTCCAGGGAGAGCGGGTCGCCGACCGCCCGGAGCCGGGGGCGTGCAAGAGCGCGGAGCTCACCGCTCCGTCGGAAGCCGACTGCCACGGCCGATCCCCCTCCGCGTGCGACGACGGCTGAGGACCGTCGATCCGCCGAGTCTACGGCGTCGCGCGCCGCGGTCACCCCCGAACGGGGAGCGACGCGGTGGCGGCGATCCCCCGCCTCCACCGCCTCATCCGCCGATCGATCCGGCCGTGCGCAGCGGCATCACGTCGGGCTTCTCGGCGGTGCTCTCGATCGTCACGACCGCCTTCTCCTCGTTGGAGCGGAGCACGGCGTCCATGATCTCGAGCACGTGCAGGGCCACGCGGCCGGAGGCGCGGTGCGGGCGGTCCTCCGCGATCGCCTCCGCGAGGTCGGCGAGTCCCACTCCGCGGCCGGTGTCGATCACGCCGGCGGAGTCGGGGACGACCCGCCAGTCCTCGTCGCGGACGGCGACCTCGACCGGGTCCGAGAACATGTTCGGGTCCGGGACCGAGATGGTGCCCTCGGTGCCGTAGACCTCGAACTTCGGGGCCCGGCTGCGCCAGACCTCGAAGCTCACGGTGACGGTCGTGGCGACTCCGCTCGCGTGCTCGAGCAGCGCGGTGATGTGCGTGTCGATCGTCACCTCGATCGGCGTGCCCGCCTTCGGTCCGGTCTCGATCGTGCGCGGGCGGTCGGAGCGGGTGGCCAGGCCCGTGACGCGGACGACCGGCCCGAAGAAGTGCACGAGCGCCGTCAGGTAGTACGGGCCCATGTCCAGCAGCGGGCCGCCGCCGGGCTGGTAGTAGAACTCGGGCGCCGGGTGCCAGCGCTCGTGGCCGGGCGCGGCCCAGTGCACCTGCGCGGCGATCGGCGTGCCGATCGCTCCGGAGTCGAGAGTGAGGCGCGCGGTCTGCACGCCGGTCCCGAGCACCGTGTCCGGGGCGCTGGCGAAGCGCAGGCCCAGCTCGTCCGCGAGGTCGAGCATCGGCGCGGCCTCGGCCGGGTTCAGCCCGAGCGGCTTCTCGGCGAAGACGTGCTTGCCCGCCTTCAGGGCGCGGGTGCCGATCTCGACGTGCGCCGCCGGGATCGTGAGGTTCAGCACCGCGTCGATCTCCGGGTCGTCGATCAGCGCGTCGACGGTGAGGGCGCGGACGCCCTGCTCGTCGGCGACCTGCTGCGCCCGCTCCTGGTTCAGGTCGGCGACCGCGACGAGGCGGAGGCCGGGGAAGGTCGGGAGGTTCGCGAGGTACTGCTCGCTGATCTTCCCGACGCCGATGATGCCGACTCTCAGCGGGACGCCCACAGCATTCCCCTCTCGATGATCGTGCGGACGTTCTCGTCCTGGAGGATCTCGACGCGGTGGCCCGGCGTGGAGACGAAGATGCGGCCCTCGCCCCAGAGGCGGGTCCAGATCGCGGGGGAGGTGATGGGGCGCTTCCACGGGTCCCACGGGCGGACGGCCTGCGTGGTCGTGGCGAGCACGTCGTTGTAGTCGTCGTGCAGCACCCAGTACTGCTCGGTGACCAGCTCGAAGTCCGAGACGCCCTGCGTGATCGGGTGCTCGGCGGCGAGGGCCGTCATCTCGATCGTGTGCGGCACGTAGTTGTCCGACTGCTCGCCGGTGCGCTCGTCCGGGTGCTTGCCGGGGTGCGAGGCGAACTGGCCGCCGATCAGCTGCAGGTAGTCGGAGTTGTCGCGGTAGGAGTCGGCGATCCCGCCGTGCCAGCCGGCGAGGCCGGTGCCGCGCTCGACCGCCGCGCGCAGGCCCAGGAACTCCTCCCACTGGATGGAGGTCATCGTGTTCGACTGCACGATCAGGTCGACCGTCCGGAGGTACGCCTCGTCGGCGTACACGGCGGTCGACTCCTCGACGCGCACGTCGTAGCCGTTGTCTCGGAGGAACGGCAGGAACAGCTCGGTCGCCTCGACCGGTTGGTGGCCGTCCCAGCCCCCTCGGACGACGAGGGCCGTCTTGCCGGGAGTGGTCGGGGAGTGGTCGGTCATCGTCGTCCTCACGTGCTGGCGGATCGCTCCGCGGTTCGTCATCGAACAGGACTTGCGCAACTTCAGTGCGGGAGCCCCGGCGTTCGACCATCATGCACCGCGTTTCCCGGCGGTAGCAAGCCGTTCGCGCGCCGGTCTAGTTGCGAAAGTCGGTATCCGCTACGGTGAGCACATGCCCGACCACGACGACGTCTCCGGAGCGACCACCCGCCCGACCATGGCGCTGATCGCCGAGCGTGCCGGGACGAGCGTCCCCACCGTCTCGAAGGTGCTCAACGGCGGCACCGACGTCTCGGAGGCGACCCGTCTGCGCGTGATGGAGGCGGCGCACGCGCTCGGCTACCGCCGCCGTCCGCGCCTGCGCCCGCCGGTCGAGGACCCGCACTCCGCTCAGATCGTCGACGTCGTCGTCGGCCACATCGGCGGCACCTGGATCGGCCCGGTCCTCGAGGGGATCGAGGCCGAGGCCTCCGCCGCCGGAGTCGACCTGGTGCTCACCCGCGCCCGCGACGACGGCGCCTGGATCAGCCGCCTCCTCCGCCGCCCCTCGCTCGGCGCCATCGTGGTGCTGGTCAACGTCTCGGCCGCGCAGCTGCACCTGCTGACCACCGCCGAGCTGCCCGTGGTCGTCGTCGACCCCAGCACGCGGCCCCCGGCCGACGTCGCGAGCGTCGGCGCGACCAACTGGGACGGGGGCCGTATGGCCGCCGAGCACCTCCTCGCCGAGGGCCACACCCGCTTCGGCGTCCTCGGCGGCACCCGCACCCAGCTCTACAGCAGCGCCCGGATCGACGGCTTCACCTCCGCGCTCCGGGCCGCCGGAGCCGCCGACCCGCGCGTCGCCTACTGCGACTGGGACCGCGAGCTGGCCCGCGAGGCCGCCGGGCTGATGCTCGCCGAGCCGGACGCGCCGACCGCCTTCTTCGCCTGCTCCGACGTGATGGCGCTCGGCGTCTACGAGGCCGCCGACGACGCCGACCTGCGCATCCCGCGCGACCTCAGCGTCGTCGGCTTCGACGACGTCGAGGAGTCGGCCTGGGCGACTCCGCCGATGACCACGATCCAGCAGCCCATCGGCGAGATGGGCGCCATCGCCTTCCGGATGCTGCACCAGGCGCACCGGTCCGCGACCCCGCTCGCCTCCGGCGCCTCGGCGACCCGCATGGAGCTCGAGACGCGGCTGATCCGCCGCGCCTCCGTCGCGCCCGTGCGCGTCTAGCGCCGCCCGCTCGCCCTCCCACCCCGCCCCCTCGGGATCGATGCGTCACGAACGGTCCCCATCCGGCGCCCGTGACGACCGTTCGTGACGCATCGACCCCGGCGGGCGCCGCGGTCGGTGGCGACCCGGGTCGCACCGCCTATGCTGCCCGGATGCGCAGCGCGACCGGGGGGATGGTGGTCGCGTCGTTCGTCTCGCGGATCCTCGGGTTCGTCCGGCTGGCGCTCCTGATCGTGGCGGTCGGGGGCACGAGCGCGTCGGTCGGCGGGCAGGTGTTCGAGGTCGCGAACTCCGCGCCCACCTACCTGTACGGGCTCATCGCGGGCGGGGTGCTCGGCGCGGTGCTCGTGCCGCAGATGGTCCGGGCGCGGGCCGACGGACCGGAGGGCGTGCGGACCCTCGAGCGGCTGCTCACCGTGTGCCTCGGCGGAGCGGCGCTCCTCACGGCCGCCTGCACGCTCGCGGCGCCGCTGATCGTCGGGCTCTACGCCGGGGGCTGGTCGGCCGACTGGGCTCTGCTGGCGACTCAGATGGCCTACTGGTGCCTGCCGCAGATCTTCTTCTACATCGTCTTCGCCGTCTTCTCGCAGCTGCTCAACTCCGCCGAGAAGTACGGGCCGGGCGCGTGGGCGCCCGCCTGCGCGAACGTGATCTCGGTGCTCGGGATCGCGGTGTTCCTCCTGATCCACCCCGAGGCGGCGTCGACACCCGCCGACGAGTGGACGCCGGAGATGGTGGCGCTCCTGTGCGGCACTGCCACTGCGGCGATCGTGGTGCAGGGGGTGATCGCGGTCGCGTTCTCGCGGTCCGTCGGCGTCCGCCTGCGGCCGCGCTTCGGCGTCGCAGGGCTCGGCGGAGTGTCGCGGGACGCGGTCTGGGTGTTCCTCGGCGCCCTCGTCGCAGAGGTGTCGTACATCGTCGTCTCGAACGCGGCGACGGCGGCCGGCCAGGCCATGAACCGCGCCGGCGTCGACGGGCCGAGCCTCAACTCCTTCTCGAGCGCGCAGCTGCTGCTCCTGCTGCCGCACGGCATCCTGGTCGTCTCCGTCGCCACGGCGATGTTCACGCCGCTCAGCCGGGACCTGCACCGCGGCGATCGGGCGGCCGCGGCGGTGAACCTCCGACGGACCGAGGACGCGGTGCTCGCCGTCACTCTGCTCGCGACGCTCCTGTTCGTCGCGGCGGCGCCACTGCTCACGCAGCTCGTCTTCGGCACACCGGTGATCGGCGGAGTCCTGCAGCTGCTCGCCCTGAGCCTGGTCGGCTTCAGCCAGACCTACGTCCTCAACCGGGCGATGTTCGCGCTGGGTCGGGCCCGCGACTCGCTGGCGACCCAGGTCGTCTCGGCCGTCGGCGTCGCGGTGGGGGCGCTCGTCGGCGGGCTCCTCCTGCCTGCCGAACTCGTCGTGCCGGCGATCGCGGGCGGCACCGCCCTCGGGACCACGGCCGCGTGGGCCCTCGCCCACTGGCTGGTCCGGCGCCGGATCGGCGTCGTGCCGCAGCCGACCCGGGACCGCCGCGCCGCTCTCGTCGCGGCGCTGGTCGCAGCCTGCGCGTCGGTGCCGCTCGGCCTGCTGCTCGCCGTGCCCGCCGACCGCCTCGCGGCCGGCGCCGTGCTGCTGCCGGTCGGACTCGCGATCACCGCCCTGTTCGTGGTCGTGCACCGGGTCGTCGGCGGGCGCTGGCTCTGGTCGCTGGTGCTCGCGCCGCTCTGAGGGGCTGCGCGTGCGGTCCCGCAGCCCCGACCCTCAGTGCCCCGCGCCGAGGTTCCCGGCGAGGCGGCCGTGCATCCGGGTGGAGGCGTCGTTCATGCCCTCGATCACGGCGCGGATGCCGTGGCGCTCGTACTTGGTGGTGACGGCGTCCAGCGCGGCGACGGTCGAGGCGTCCCAGATGTGGGAGCCGGAGAGGTCGATCACGACGTGCGCGGGGTCCTCCGCGTAGGAGAACTGCGTGGTCAGGTCGTTGCTGGAGGCGAAGAACAACTCGCCGGTGACCGTGTAGCGGGCCGTCGATCCGTCGGCCGAGAGCGTGCGCTCGACGGTGGCGAAGCGGGCGACCCGGCGGGCGAAGACGACCATCGCGGCGAGGACGCCGACGGCGACTCCGATCGCCAGGTTGTGCGTGAGGACGACCACGACGACCGTGGCGATCATGACCACCGTCTCGCCGACGGGCATCCGCTTCAGGGTCGAGGGGCGGATGCTGTGCCAGTCGAACGTCGCCACCGAGACCATCACCATCACCGCGACCAGCGCGGCCATCGGGATGATCGCGACGAGGTCGCCGAGCGCGACGACGAGGATCAGCAGGAACACGCCGGCGAGGAAGGTCGAGATGCGGGTGCGGGCGCCGGACGCCTTCACGTTGATCATCGTCTGGCCGATCATCGCGCAGCCGCCCATGCCGCCGAACAGGCCGGAGAGCACGTTCGCGGCGCCCTGCCCGAGCGACTCGCGGGTCTTGCGGGAGGGGGTGTCGGTGATGTCGTCGACGAGCTTCGCGGTCATCAGCGACTCCAGCAGGCCGACGAGCGCCATCGCGAGGGCGTACGGCGCGATGGTCGTGAAGGTGTCCCAGGTCAGCGGCACGTCCGGGACGAACAGCTCGGGGAGGCTGCGGGGCAGCTCGCCCTGGTCGCCCACGGTCGGGACGGCGACGGCCGTGGCGACGACCGCCGCGGTGATCAGGACGATGGCGACGAGCGGAGCCGGAACGGCCTTCGTCAGGCGCGGCATCACGACCATGATCACGATGCCGACGGCGACCAGCGGGTAGACCAGCCAGGGCACGCCGATCAGGTTGGGGATCTGCGCCGAGAAGATCAGGATCGCCAGCGCGTTCACGAAGCCGACCATCACGCTGCGGGGGATGAAGCGCATGAGCTTCGCCACTCCGAGCAGCCCGAGCACGATCTGGAACACGCCCGCGAGGATCACCGTCGCGAGGAAGTAGTCCATCCCGTAGTCGCGGGCGACAGGGGCGATCACCAGGGCGACGGCGCCGGTGGCCGCGGTGATCATCGCGGGGCGTCCGCCGAGGAAGGCGATCGACACGGCCATCACGAACGACGAGAAGAGGCCGACCCGCGGATCCACGCCCGCGATGATCGAGAACGAGATCGCCTCGGGGATGAGCGCGAGCGCGACGACGAGGCCGGCGAGGACCTCGCGGGTCAGGATGCGGGGGGTGCGCAGGGCCGTCATCACCGTGGGCTCAGCGTGCGGGCGGGCAGGGGTCTTCGAGGCGAGGGCCATCGCGGCGGCTCCAGGGAGTGGGAGGGGTGCTCGACGAGGAGCGCGGAGGACTGCGGCGACGGGTCGGCGGAAGCGGGCGGGGATGCCAAGCTTGCAGAGGCGTGTCAGCAGCACGGGCAACCCTACCCTTACGTGAGGGTAGATCTGAAGGGGTGAGCAGGATCGGCACCATGCACATCGGCGAGCTCGCCGAGCGGACCGGCCTCTCGCTCCGGACCCTGCGGCACTACGACGAGATCGGCCTCGTGAAGGCGTCCGGCCGCACCGAGGGCGGCTTCCGCCTCTACACGTCCACCGACTACGACCGCCTGATCCTCATCCGCCGCATGAAGCCGCTCGGCTTCTCGCTGGAGGAGATGGCCGCGCTGCTGCGCGTGATCGACACCCTCGAGGCCGAGGGCGACGACGCGCCGGCCGACGTCCGCGCGCAGCTCGAGGGCTTCGTCGCGCAGGCCCGAGAGCGCCGGGAGGCGCTGAGCGCCCAGCTCGCGATGGCCGACGAGTTCGTCGAGCTGCTCACCAGCCGCTGAGCCCGGCCGCCTGGGCGATCGATGCGTCGCGAACGGCTCCCACGCGGCTCCGATGACGACCCTTCGCGACGCATCGGATCCTCGGGAGCGCGGGAGAGCCGCTCAGGTCGCGCTCGCGTCGGGGAGCTGCTCCGGGCAGTCGCCGCCCGGCTCGGTGGCGAGCTCGAAGTGCCAGATCTCGTTCGCGTAGATCTGGCAGAGCCCGTAGTCGGTGCCGTGCTGCGCGAGCCGGCTGTCCGCGTCCGTGTAGCCGATGTCGACCGCGCCGCCGGTGAGGTGAGCGGAGGAGGTGACGGATGCGACGCGGCGGCCGCGGCCTGACCGGAGGCCGTCAGCCGCGCGGGCCGCGGGCCAGCAGCGCGTGCAGGAGGGGCAGCACCGACGCGATCATCAGCACCGTCCCGAACCCGCAGTCGTCCGGGCGCACGACGGCGCCCGCGATCAGCAGGCCCGCGAACAGCACGGCCGAGATCACGCGGCGGACGGTGCCCTCGAGGCGGTTCAGCCGGCGCTCGATCGTGGGGACGGTGACCGCGAGCTCGCCGTCGTCGAGGGTCGTGACGAGCTCGTCGAGCCGGCGCGGCAGGCGCCAGATCAGGCCGAGCGTGTCGACGGCCTGCTTGCCGACGTCCTGCACGACGGAGCCGCGCTCCTCGCGGATCAGCTGCTGCGCGTAGGGCTCCACCGAGTCCCACAGGTTGAAGGCCGGGTCGAGCGCGCTGCAGACGCCCGAGGTCAGCGACATCGCGCGGATCACGAGCAGGAAGTTCTCGGGGAGCTGGAACGGCAGCGCGCGCACCACGTCGCCGAACTGCACAGCGAAGTCGCGGAACTCGCGCGGATCCACCTCCCGCAGCTCGGCGAAGCCCATCCCGCCGAACCGGGCGAAGAGCTGCGTGAGCGCCCGCTCCAGCTCACGGGAGTCGGCGGAGGGCAGGAGGACGCCGACCGCGCGGGCCGCGTCGACGAGCCCCTTGCCGTCGCGGGAGGCGGCGGCGATGAGCATCCGGCGCAGGCCCGCGCGGGTGCTCGGCGGCACCTCGCCCATCATCCCGAAGTCGATGAAGGTGAGGCGCCAGGGCAGCTCGCCCCCGGGGGTGGGCGTGACGAAGACGTTGCCGGGGTGCGGGTCCGCGTGGAAGTAGCCGTGCGTGAAGAGCTGGTCGAACATCACGGCCGCGAAGACCGGAGCGACCTCCCGCGGGTCGATCCCGGCGGCCAGCAGTGCGGCGTGGTCGGTGATCTTGATCGCGGTGACGTCCTCGAGGGTGAGGACCTTGCGGGTCGAGCGCTCCCAGACCACGTCGGGGACGGCGACCCGGGCGTCGCCATCGAAGTCGGCGGCGAAGCGGACGGAGTTGGCCGCCTCCTGCAGGTAGTCGATCTCCTCGAGGCTGGTGACCGCGAACTCCTCGACGAGCGCCGGGGCGTCGACGCGGTCCGAGACCAGGCGCACGTGGCTGAGCCAGCCGCCGACGCGGCGCAGGGCCGCGAGGTCGACCTCGACGATCTGGTCGATCCCCGGCCGCTGCACCTTCATGATCGCGGCGGAGTAGCCGGTGTCCTCGGCGTCGACGGGGGAGAGCCGGGCGCGGTGGGCCTGGCCGAGGGAGGCGGCGGCGACCGGCGAGTCGTCGACTCCGGCGTACGCGCGCTTGAGCGGCAGCCCGAGCTCGGACTCGGCCAGCGCCCGGATCCGCGGGAACGGGACCGGCGGGACCTCGTCCTGCAGCCCCTCCAGCTCGCGCGTGATCTCGGGCGGCAGCACGTCCAGGCGCGACGACATGAACTGGCCGACCTTGATCATCAGGCCGCCGAGGTCGACCGCGAGCACGTGGAAGCTGCGGGCGAAGCGGCGCATCCGGCCGGGCCGGGTGCGCAGCGCGACGCGCGTGAGCCCCAGCCGCGGCAGGAGCAGGTCGAAGAACCACGTGACCGCGAGATGCCACGCGGCGAAGCGGAGGATCCGGCGGTAGCGCCGCCGGTCCTCCCGCTCTCGGTGGCCCGGGGCGGCAGGACCCGGGCTGACCGAGGCCACCCGGGTCAGTCCTGCGCGAGGATCGCGTACAGGCGGCGGCGCACGTCCTCGAGTTCGGCGACGGCCTTGCGGACCTGCTCGGGGGTGCCCGAGCGTCCGACCTGGGCCGCGGCCTGAGCGAGCTCGAGGCCCGCCTTGGGCAGGGCGCCGAAGTCGACGTGGTCGGAGTCGTTCCACGGGGTCGAGGTGCCGTGCTCGGAGACCGTCGCGCGGCCGGCGTCGGTCAGCGTGTAGGTCTTGCGGCCGTTCTGCTCGTCGGCCGTGATGAGGCCCTCGTCCGCGAGGAGCTGGAGGGTCGGGTAGACCGAGCCGGGGCTCGGCTTCCAGTCGCCTCCGCTGCGCTCCTCGATCTCGCGGATGATCTGATAGCCGTGCATGGGCTGCTCGGCGAGGAGCGCGAGCACCGCGGTGCGCACGTCCCCGCGGCCGACCCGGGAGCCGACGCGCTTCTCCATGCGGGAGCGGGCCTGCTCCATCGCGCGCCAGATGCTCTCGATGGGCGTGCCGGTGCCGAACGCGCCGGTCGATGACGATCCGTTCATGATGACCTCCTGTTTCTCCGAACGATACTCAGCGATATGGGTGGCGACTGTGAACGACTGCCGCGTCGGCTCAGAGCTTCGCGAGCTTCGCCCGGGCCACGAGGAACAGCCCGTACATGACCAGTCCCGCGCTGACGAGGGTCAGGGCGATCGTGCCGTACGGAGGGACGTCGAGGAAGCGGATGGCCCCGTCGAGCCCGGTCGCCTGGCGGGCGTCGCCGGTCAGCGCCGCGACCACGAAGATCCCGCCGGCGAGGCCGAGAGCGAGCCCCTTCGTGATGTAGCCGGTCGCGCCGAGGATCAGCACGGCCGTCCCGGTCGGGCCCTCGGGGATGCGGACGAGCTTGCGGAACCCGCGGCGGATCCCGATCGCGACGAAGCCGATCCCGCTGCCCAGCACGATCCCGCCGACGATCACGAGGATCACGACGCCGACCGTGCTCGTCAGCAGCTCGGTGTTGATGCGGCGGATCGTGGCCGAGGAGCTCGTCGAACCGCCGAGGGCGAAGACGAGCGTGGTGCCCGCGAGGGTGAGCGAGGCGAAGCCCTTGCCGGATTCGACGATCCGGCGGCCCAGGCGGGCGAGCAGGCCCGGCGCGGAGGAGCGCCCGCCGAGGGAGAGCTGCCACAGTCCGAGCGCGACCAGTCCGACCAGCGCGGCCCAGACCACCACGAGGCCGACGGGGGAGTCGGCCATGCGCCCGATCGCTCCGGACGCGTCCGCCTCCCGCGAGGCCTCGTCGCTGACCGCGACGCGCAGGGCGAGGCCGCCGATCAGGAGGTGGATCAGTCCGTTCACGGCGAAGCCCGTGCGCGCGAGGCGCCGGAAGCGCCGCGTCCGGACTCCGGCGCGCGGCGACGGCACGCTCGCAGTGGACACCGCGCAACCCTCTCATCCCGGGCGGCCCCGGCGCCTCCTGACCCGCCGACGCGTGCTCGGCGACCCTCTCCCCGGCCCGGGTGCCCGAGTCGTGGGATGGAGGTGCGGCGCCGTTCGCACCGCAGCAGGACGAGAGAAGGAACCCCATGCGTGGACGCCGACGTCGCGCGGGCGGTCGCCGAGGGCCGAGGAGGGGCGGACGTCCCGGACCGGTCCCGAACGCGGCGGATCCGCGTCGGGCTCCGCCGCGAGCGCGAGGAGCTGGAGCGCGGCGGAATCGGGTGCCGGCACGTCGTCGAGGCGCGGGCCGGCCGTCGGTGAGGGATGCCGGGACTCCGCCTGTCCTCGTCAGCAGCAGCCGCAGGCCTCGGAGTCCTCGCTCGTCAGCGCGGCGATCGGCGTCGTGCAGGACTCGCCGCGCCAGGCCTCCAGGCCCTCGCGGACGGCGACCGCGGCGATCACGAGGCCGGCGACGGGGTCGGCCCACGTCCATCCGAGCGTGCTGTTCAGCAGCAGGCCCACCAGGACGGCGGCGGAGAGGTACGAGCAGAGGAGCGTCTGCTTCGAGTCCGCGACGGCCGAGGCCGAGCCGAGCTCGCGGCCGGTCCGGCGCTCGAGCAGGGAGAACGCGGGCATCACCAGCAGGCTGACGGCGGCCAGCACGATGCCGACGGGGGAGTGCTGGGCCTCCGAGAATCCGAGCAGCGCCCCGACCGAGTCGACGGCGACGAACGCGGCCAGGCCGAGGAACGAGACGGCGATCACCCGCAGGGCGATGCGCTCGCGCGCCTCCGGATCGCGCCCCGAGAACTGCCAGGCGACGGCTGCGGCGGAGAGCACCTCCACCACGGAGTCGAGGCCGAAGGCGACGAGGGCGGTGGACGACGCGACCGTCCCGGCTGCGAGGGCCACGATCGCCTCCACCACGTTGTAGGCGATGGTCGCGCCGACGATCCAGCGGATGCGCCTCTGCAGCACGCGGCGGCGGGCGGGGAGGAGCGGAGCGCGGAGGGCGGTCATGCGCAGCGGCAGTCGTCGCCGGAGCAGCAGTCCGGATCGACGACCAGGGCCAGGCGGAGCAGGTGGTCGAGCGCCCCGGCGATCCGGGTCTCGGCCAGCCGGTACCAGGTGTAGCGGCCGTCCTTCACGGCCTCCACCAGACCGCAGCCGCGGAGGCAGGCGAGCTGGTTCGACATCACCTGCCGGGACACTCCGAGCGCGTCGGCCAGGTCCGACGGGACCGCTGGCGCCTCGCGCAGGGCGAGCAGGATCCGCGACCGGGTCTCGTCGGCCAGGGCGGATCCTAGGCGCGCGAGTGCGGCGGAGTGGGTGAGGGTCGCGGTGGCGGGCACGGGGGAGACGATACACGGACGGCTGTATCGACGGTGAAGGGCCGTGCCTACTTCTCATCGCTCCTGGTGAGGTCCTGTCCGACAGGCGTCGCGCTCGAGGCCTCAGCCCCGCCCCGCCTGCAGGCGCAGCCCCGCCAGGAGCAGGTCGAGGCCGGAGCGGAACACGTCGAGGTCGTCGTGGGTCGCCATCACGTCGGCCGCGTGGTGGCCGAAGGGGAACTCCTCGGGGTCGAGGGCGCGCCAGCGGTCGGCCAGGTGCTCCAGGAACTCGCCCCTCTCCATCCCGCTCTCGAGGAACTCGCGGGGCGGCGGCTGCGCGAGGTCGGCCGCGACTCCGACGACGTAGCTGACGATGGACGACACGGCGTGGAACCGCTGCCGGGGCGTCAGGTCGAGTGCCATGAGCTGCTGCCCGAGCCGCTCGTACATCGCCATCGAGTTCGGCTGCACCCCGGTCGTGCGGAGCATGTAGAGGCCGAACCAGGGTCGGCGGACGCACTCGTCGAAGAGGGCCAGTGCGACGGCGCGGACGTTGTCGATCGGGTCCGGCCCGTGGGTGAGCGGCTCGCTGTCGGCGAGGACCCGGCCCATGACCTCGTCGGTCGCTCGCTCCAGCAGCTCGTCGCGGCTTCCGACGTACCAGTAGATGCTCGCCACGCCGCCGCCGAGCCGGGCCGCGAGCGCGCGGAACGTGAGGGCCGACTCCCCGGACTCGTCGAGGATCGCGATCGCCTCGGCCAGCACGGTGTCGAGCGAGTGCGACGCTCGGCGGCGGCCCCGGGCGGGGGAGGGCGCGGCGGCGCCGGCGGTCTCCGTCGGGCGATCTGCAGGCATGGCTTGCATCTTACCGAACGGCGTTCCATACTATCGAACGCCGTACGAGAGTCGAACGGCGTTCGATCGAAAGGCGCCGCCATGTCCGCTCCGACGACCACCTCCGCCGAGTCCCGTGCTCACACCTCCCTCCGCTCCGCGGCGCTCCCGCTCGCCGCTCTCTGCCTCGCCTTCTTCGTCGAGATGGTCGACAACACGCTGCTCTCGATAGCCCTCCCCACGATCGGACGCTCGCTCGACGGCTCGACCGCCGGACTGCAGTGGGTGACCGGCGCCTACTCCCTGACCTTCGGCGGGCTGCTGCTGACCGCGGGGTCCGCCGCCGACCGGTTCGGCCGCCGCCGCGTGCTGCTCACCGGCCTCGCCGCGTTCGGGCTGATCAGCCTCGCCGTCGTCCTCGTCACCGACATCGGCCAGCTGATCGCCCTCCGTGCTGCGCTCGGCTGCGCCGCGGCCGCCATGGCGCCCGTCACGATGTCGCTGGTGTTCCGGCTCTTCGACGACGAGAGACTCCGCATGCGGTCGATCACGATCGTGATGATCGTCGGGATGTCCGGCATGGTCCTCGGCCCGCTCCTGGGCGGCTCGATCCTCAGCACCGTCAGCTGGCAGTGGCTGCTCGTCGTCAACGCCCCGATCGCGCTGCTGGTCTGGATCGGCGTGCGCCTCGGAGTCCCCGCCGACCGGCGGGCCGACCTCACCTCGGAGCGGCTCGACCTGCCGGGGACGGTCCTCACCATCGCCGCGGTCGGGCTCGGCTGCTACACGCTCACCAGCGGAGTCGAGAACGGCTGGCTGTCGCTCGTCACGATCGCCTGCGCCGCGGGGACCGTCGCGGCCGTCGCGGGATTCGTCGTCCGCGAGCGCCGTGCCGCCTCGCCCATGATCGACCTCGCGATCTTCCGCGCCGGTGCCGCGCGGGGAGCGGCGCTCACGCAGCTCGGCGCCTCGGTCGCCTTCGCGAGCGTCCTGTTCGGCCTGATCCTGCACTTCCAGTACGCCTACGGCTGGAGCCCGGTGCGCGCCGGCCTCGCGAACCTGCCCGTCATCGTCACGATGCTCGCCGCCACTCCGATCACCGAACGCCTCGCCGCGAGGCTGGGGCACCGCGCGGCCTGCCTGATCGGCACCGGGCTCCTGGTCGGCGCACTGCTCGGGATGTCCTGGGCGGTGGACCGGGGCTACCTCGCGATCGCCGTGATGATGGTCGTGATGACGGTGGGCCTGCGGACGATCATGACCATCTGCGCCGTCGCCCTCGTCGAGGCGATGCCCGCGAACCGCACCTCGATCGGTGCGGCGCTCAACGACACGGCCCAGGAGATCGGCACCAGCATCGGCACGGCCGTCGTCGGCACGCTGATCGCCGCCCTGGTGGCGACCACCCTCCCGGCGGGCGCATGGAGCACGGACCTCGTCCGGAGCTTCTTCGCGGGCGAGCGGGTCGCCTACCTGGTCGTGGCGGTCCTCGTCGGCGTGATCGCGACGATCGGCTCGCTGTCCCTCAGCGACTCCCGCTCCACGGAGGAGCCGGCGGCGGCCTAGTCCATCGGGTCGCGCCGGGCGTCCTCGAGGTCGGCGATGTCCGTGTACTCGAGGAAGTCCAGTGGCGGGATGTCGGTCATCTCCTCGCTCCAGGAGGGGCGGGCCGGCTGCACGCGGCGCGTCTCGAGCTCGATGTGGGCGATGACCTCCGCGTCGTCCGGCTCCTCCACCTCGCTGCTGTCGATCGGCACCGACCAGAGCTGGCTCGCCGGCCCGATCAGCAGGTGGGCGTAGGCGCGGCCGCCGCCCTCGGTCAGGACCGGCACCGAGACGACGTCCGACTTGCCGACGTCCGCGAGGGCACGGGCGTAGCGGAGGACCGCCTTGCAGGTCAGGTCGCCGACGAGGAGGTGGCCGCTGGAGTAGTGCAGTTTCCGCATGTCCAGCCTCCGCGCGCCGCCCGCGGGGCCTCAAGAGGGTTGCCGCGGGGAGGCGGTTCCCCTAACGGACCGGGAGGTCCCGCCCGATCGGGATCACCGCTCGGGGTGTCCGGCGCTCTCGCGGAGCTCGCGGCCGTCGGCGACGTCCTCGGCGTGCTTCTGGGCCTTCTTCTCGCTCTGCCGGGTGTCGCGGGGCGGGAGCTGGATGTGCTCCTCGGCTTCGATGCCGGCCTGCAGCTGGCGGCCGCGTTCGAGCTCGGCGTCGAACTCCGCCCCGAAGAGCAGGGCGAGGTTCGTGATCCAGAGCCAGAGGAGGAAGACGATCACGCCGCCGAGCGCGCCGTAGGTCTTGTTGTAGTTGCTGAAGTTGGCGACGTAGAACGCGAAGCCGGCCGACGCCAGCGCCCAGACGACGAGGGCGAGGATCGAGCCCATGCTGGTCCAGCGGAACTTCGGCTGCCGCACGTTGGGCGACCAGTGGTACAGGACCGCGACGATGACGACCATGATCGCGATCAGGACGGGCCACTTGGCGATGCTCCACACCGTCAGCGCGACCTCGCCGAGGCCGACGGCGTCGCCGATGGTCTGCGCGACGGGTCCGCTCAGCACGAGGATCAGCCCGGCGATCACGAGCAGGAGGACCGTCACGAGGGTGACGGCGAGCATCGTGGGGCGCAGCTTCCAGATCGGGCGGCCCTCGTCGATCTCGTAGACGCGGTTCATGCCGCGCCCGAAGGCGCCGACGTAGCCGGAGGCGGACCAGAGGGCGCCGAGGACACCGGTGACGAACGCCAGACCGGCGGCGGGGGCCGAGGTGAGCTCCTGCAGGGGGCCGCGAACGGTGTCGAGGACGTCGGCCGACGCGAATCCGCTCAGCAGGTCGAGGACCGTCGATGTCGTGGTCTCGGCCTGCCCGAACAAGCCGAGGATGGACACGATCGCGAGCAGCCCCGGGAAGAGTGCGAGCACGGCGTAGTAGGTCAGCCCCGCAGCGATGTCCGTGCACTGGTCGGCGCCGAACTCGCGGAGCGTCTTCTTGAGGACGTAGCCCCAGGACCGCTTGCTGACCTCGGTCGGTCCGTCGGGCTTGCGGGAGTCGTCGGGGTCGGGCGCGGTGCGGTCGCGCTCGGTGCTGGTCTGGGCCACGGTCGTCCTCCGTCTCGAGCGTCTGCCGGTCGTCGGGGACGGAGGACCGCCTGCGATCGCTCCGAGCCCCGACGTCGCCGTGCTCGCCACCGACCGTAGGAGGGCCGGGCGCGCAGGGCAGGACGGTTGACAGCCGCCCGTCGGGTCCGGTGAGGCGGACGCTCCGGCGGCTCCGTGCGTCGGCCTCCGCGCTCAGAGCTGCGCGAGCAGCCTCTCGCACGCCTGCTCGCAGCGGCGGCAGGCCTCGGCGCAGATCCGGCAGTGCTCGTGCATCCCGGCGTGCTGCTCGCAGTCGTCGGCGCAGGCGCGGCAGGCCAGGAGGCAGGCCTCGACGAGGGCGCGGACGGCCGCGGATCCGACGACGCCGCGGCGCGAGAGCACGGCACCGGTCGCGGCGCACACGTCGGCGCAGGCGAGGTCGGTGCGGATGCAGTGGACCAGCTCGGCGACCGACTCCTCGCCGAGGCACGCGTCGGCGCAGGCGGTGCAGGTGAGAGCGCAGGCGCCGCACGCGTCGATGCACTCGGCCAGGACCTCCGGATCGACGCCGCGCAGCTCCTCGGGGTGGCTCCGGATCATGTCGCTCGTGCTGCTCATGGCGCGTCCTCTCGTCGTGACCCCGGCGGGTCGATCGGTCCGGGCGACGCTACGCGCCCGCCCGCCGCCGGGCGAGGGCCTGGCCAGGCACCGCGGCCGGTGATAGCCGGGCCGTCAGCCCCTCACGACGAAGGCGTCGTGGATCAGGTTGCCCCCGGTCGCCGCCGGATTCCGTGTGCTGCCGCGGGTGATCGTGACGGTGTGGGTGCCGGCGGGCAGGGTCCCGCTGGTCCAGACGGTCTGGGCGGAGCGGGTGGTGGCGCTGTAGCGGTCGACCGAGGCCACGAGGACGCCGTCGAGGCGGACCTCGTCGATCCCGGACGTGCTGGACCGGCGGCTCACCCACGAGACTCCGGTGCCGGTGAAGCGGAGGGTGGCGGAGGCGCCCCCTGTCGACGAGAAGGAGACGCCTCCGCCGCTGTCCGCGGAGGAGGAGGTCGTGGACCAGGTGCCCGTGACGGCGACGGCCGGCGAGCCGTTCTGGTGGGTGCCGGCCCCGGCGGCGGCGAGCGGAGTCGCGGTGGCGGTCGGCGTCGAGGTCGGCGCGGGGGTCGCGGTCGGCGTGGGCGTGGCCGTCGGCGCCGGAGTGGCGGCCCTCTTCGCGAGCACGATGGACGCCGTCGCTCCCTTCAGCCCGCTCGGCCGGAACGTGATCGTCGTCGCGGTGCTCGTCCTGCTCGTCACGCTCAGGGCGGCGCTCGAGGACACCGTGCCCGCGGTCGGCCGCGCGAGCGTCACGGTGAGCGCGCTCATCGAGACCTGCGTCGGGTCGACGGTCGAGACGGTCACCGTGTCCGCGTCCTCCCGGATCGAGACCAGTCCGGCGCCGGTGATGCTCGCGACCCGGGTGCCTCCGACGAGGACGGGGCTCGTGGTCCCGGCCTTCCACGACACGGCGCTCACGGTGCCGGTCGAGCGGTCGCGGGCGGCGCTCAGCTGGGGTGTGTTGCTGAGCACGGTCACGTCCGGGTCCGCCGCGTACGCGGCGGTCGCCGCCTCGGAGGCGCCGGGGAGGACCGTGTACGCGTAGGAGGCGCCGGTCGGGTTCGTGCCGTGGCTCGTCGTGAGGGAGTAGTAGTGGCCGGTCACCGGCGCCGTCGGACCGGCGGCGCTCACGGCGCTCCAGGCTCCGGTGCGGGTCCGTCCCTGCGCGGTCAGGGCGATCGGCGACGGGAAGACGTAGCCCACCGACTCCGCGGAGCCGGTGATCGAGGCCCAGCGGGCGGTGCTCGTGGCGGTCGCCTCCGCACCGCGGAGGACGCCGTCGACGCGGAGCCTCGCATCGGGAGCGACGTCGCGGCGGTCGTCGATCACCGTCTCCGCGCGCCGGCGCGCCCCGTCCCAGCCGGTCCCGGACATGTCGGTCGCCGTGATCCCGGAGCCGAGCGCGAGGATCTCGTCGTCGAAGGTGAACCAGGCCTTCTTCGCGACCAGGCTCACCGACGCCGCGTCGAAGTCGAGCGCCGCGATCCCCGTCCGCCGCGACGGGCTCTCGAGGCTCCCGGTGAAGGTCGTCGTCGGGCGGGACGACGCGCCCTCGCCCGCGCTCCGGACGATCGTGTCCTCGGTGGTGCCGGGCATCCGGTACGGGTTCGCCGTGGCCCAGTAGCCGTCGTCGTACTGGCGCCCGCTGCCCAGGTGGAGCGAGGTCGCGCCGTCGCCGGTGTACCAGCCGCTGCGGTTCTCGCCGTTGAGCGACTCGTAGCGCGCGATCCGCGTGCTCGACAGGCCGACGGCGAAGCCCGAGGTCGCCGTGGTCCGCGTGAAGCGGTCCATCCCGGCGAAGGCCCGGACGCCCGAGCCGATCGGGGTCGCGATCAGGCCCGTGTCGGCGAGGACGAGCCGCGCGCGCACGACGTCGCTGACGGATCCGGCCGTCTCGATGCTCACGGGGCTGCCGGAGTTGCAGGCCAGCCAGCTCTTCGCCAGCGCGTTCGTCCGTGTCCTGGCCGAGGGAGGGGCGCTGTCGGCGAGGCGCAGCACCGCCGCCTGCAGCTGGACTCCGACGTCGCCGTCCTCCGACTCCGCCCGCGCGGTCTCGCGGCCGCGGACCGTCGACATCACGGCGCCGCACCAGGTGACGGGGGCGAAGGAGGAGGCGAGCCGGTCGTACACGCCGAGCCCCTCCGGGCTCGTGATCTCCCAGCGGGAGCCGTCGAGCAGCGCGTACAGGTCGTCGAGGGTGTCGAGCATCGAGAGCCCGTACCCGCCGCTGTAGGCGAAGACGCTGTGCTGCACGAAGGAGCCGTCGGCGTGGAAGCCGTCGCCGGACGCCACCGTCCGCAGCGCCGGGTCGATGCCGGCGGCCGCCTCCGCGATCTTCGCCGGCTGCTTCAGAAGCACTGCCCGCCCGGCGATGACCGCCGCCGTCCAGACGCGGTTGGCGCCGGTCCGGGTGACGGTGTCGGCGAAGCGCGTCGAGGCCGACAGGTAGGCCTGCACCTGCGCCGCCGAGAGGTCGGGGTAGAGGAGGGCGGTGATGCTGTTCAGCTCGAGCGGGATGCCGATCTGCTGCTCCCACCAGCGGGAGGTGCCGGTGGTGGAGCGGTTGTAGCGGTTCGCCGAGAGCCAGTCGGCGGTCGTGACGACGTCGCGGAGGAGCGCCGGGTCGCCGGTGAGGGCGGTCCCGGGGGTCTTCAGCGCGGTCGCGAGGACGGTGACCCGCTTGTAGGCGGCCCACACCTCCACCGCCGAGGTGCCCGTGACCAGGTCGGGCCAGGGCTCGCCGCCGTCGGTCTCGAGCGTCGACCAGTAGCCCTCGGCCTCGGCGACGAGGCGGCCCTTCGCCGCGGCGAGGCCGCCGACGCTCGCGCTGCCCGGGATCGTGCCCGTCAGGTCGGCGACGAGGCCGAGGCGCATCGCGTCGTACTCGTCGCCCGCCGAGTCGACGGCGGACGCGGTCGGCGCGGCGGCGAGCGGGAGGATCAGGGCGGTCACCAGCAGGAGCGCCGCAGCGAGCGGGCTCCCGCGCCGGGGCGCGTCGGATCGAGAGGGTCGGTTCGTCTCCGCGCGCGTTCGGCGGAGGGGACGCGGCTGGGTGGGCACGGGCGCTCCTGAGGCGACGCCCACGAGCCTGCGGGCTTCGGGTGCTCGCGGGTCGCCGGGGGAGCGTCGGGTGAAGAGTAGGGGTCCGCTCCGTCCGTCGGCAAGAGACGGAGGCGAGGACGGCCGGGATCGGCCACCGCCGACGCTCCCGACCGCGCGATCTGCGACAGCCGTACCCCGTGAGGGGTACAGAGGCGCCGAAGGTCCCCCACCCGTCAGGCGGGGCGATACGGTCGGAGGTGCGTGTGCGCATCGGGGCTACCGGCGCGGCTCGCGGGGGAAGGGGCACAGATGATCGAGGCCGAGCAGGATCCGCGGCTGGTGGCGCTCGAGGCGCTCGAGATGATGGGGTCGGCTCCGGAGGAGCGCTTCGACCGGATCACGCGGATGGCCGAGGAGCTGTTCCGCGTGCCCGTGGCCGAGATCCACTTCCTCGACGACACCACGCTGTTCACGAAGTCCCCGCAGCGTCTAGAAGCCGTGCTCGCCTACCCGCGCGCCGGCACCTTCTGCGACGCGACGCTCCAGAAGCGCACCACCTTCGTCGTGCCGGACCTCGGCGCCGACGAGGCGTGGGCCGGGCACGAGCACGTCGCCGGGCACCCGCACGTCCGCTTCTACGCCGGGCGGCCGCTGTCGGTCGAGGGCGACCTGCAGCTGGGCACGCTCTGCCTCATCGACTTCGTGCCCCGGAGCCTCACCCCGGACGAGCGGCAGCTGCTCGAGGAGTTCGGCGAGTGGGTCGAGCGGGAGCTGCGCGACACGGCGGAGCGCGACCGCGCCGCCGACATGCAGACGCAGATGGCGCCCTCCTCCCTCCACCACCCCGCCGGCTACGAGCTCTCGGGGCTCTCGCTGCCGCGGTGGACGATCACCGGCGACTTCTACAGCTGGCGCGGCGACGACGAGACGGTCGACCTGACCCTCGTGGACGTGATGGGCAAGGGGACGGCGGCGGCGATCGTGGCCGCCTCGATCCGCTCCGCGTTCCGGGCGCGCCTCGGCGGCGACCCCGACGCGGTCGTCAGCGCGGTGAGCGCGCAGCTGCACGACGACTTCACGGCCACCGAGACCTTCGCGACGCTCTTCCACGGGCGCCTCGACACCGCGTCCGGCCGGATCGACTTCGTCGACGCGGGCCACGGGCTCACCGTCCTCCTCCGCGCCGACGGCTCGTTCCAGCGGCTCGCGGCACTGGGCCTCCCGCTGGGCATCGCGGAGGACGGCGGCTGGATCACCCAGACCGTGGAGCTCGCGGTGGGGGACTCGCTCCTCGCCTTCACCGACGGCGTCCTCGACCTGTACGACGGGACGCTGCAGTCCCTGGCGCGCGCGGTCGACCTCGCCCGCGACTCCGACGGCACCGCCGCGTTTTTGCAGGCGCTGAGGGCGCTCGCCGCCTCCGGCTCGGCGTCCGACGACATCACCGCCCTCGTGCTGACCCGCACGGGCGCCGACCGCTCCGCCGAGAAGGACTCCGCATGACGTTCACGACCGAGACGATCGCCCCCGACATCGCCGTGCTGCGGGGGGAGGGGCGGCTCAACGCGGCCTCGGCTCCGGAGCTGCGCTCGGCCGTCCGCCGGGCGATCGACGAGGGCGGCCCCCGCATCGTCGTCGAGCTCAGCGCGGTGACGTTCATGGACTCCTCCGGCCTCGGCGCCCTGGTCGGCGCCCTCAAGACCGCGCGGCAGGCGGGCGGCGACCTGCGGATCGCGGCGCCCAGCGAGCAGGTCGTGATGGTGCTGCAGCTGTCCAACCTCGACCGGGTGCTCACCCTCTTCGACACGGCCGGCGACGCGTACCGTGACTGAGCGCAGCGTCGGGTTCCGCACGCCCCCGGACGACACCGAGGTCGTCCACGAGCTGCTCGCGGGGCTCTGGAGCGAGCGCCCGGACCTGCCGGCCCGCGACCGCATGGCCGTCGAGACGGCGCTGGTCGAGCTGGTCGACAACGTCATCCAGCACGCGACGTCGACGACGACGATCGTCTGCCGCCTCGTCGTGCGCGTCGAGGGAGACGTGATCCGCGCGGAGCTGATCGACACCGCCGATCCGCCGGACATCGACACAGGGCCGCGGGAGATGCCGGACGTCTTCGCGGAGTCGGGCCGCGGGCTCGCCCTCATCCAGGCGCTGACGACCACGTTCGAGCACGAGCGCTCCGAGGGGCGCAACGTCTGGACCCTGACGCGGGCGCTGGACTCCTAGCGACCGGCGCGGGTCAGCGGATCGTGTGCGCGGTGATGACCGCGGCGGCACGCGCCAGGTCGTCCGCCATGCCGTTCAGCCCGGGGGAGGCCTGGAGCACCTCCGCGCTGACGTCGTCGTAGCGCTCGTCCACCTGTGCGAGCAGCTGCTCACCGGAGGCGGTGAGGCGCAGCAGGACGCTCCGGCGGTCCTGCGGGTTGGCGAGCCGGTCGACGTGGCCGGCCGTGGCGAGCCGGTCGAGGAGCGCGGTCACGGCGCCCGTCGAGAGGGAGAGCTCGAGACCCAGCCACTTCGGCGTGAGGTCCGGCGACTCGCCGAGGACCTCGAGCGCCGTCAGCTCCGAGATGCCCACGCCCACGCCCGCGGCGATGCTCGCGCGGAGGTGCCGCTGCGCGTTCTCGAGCAGGCGGAGCGACTGCCGCAGCTGCACGGCGGGCGCGTCCTGATCGACGTCGCGCGGGGTCGGTTTCTCGGTGGTCATTCGTCCTTCTCGGGGTAGGGCTGGGGGTCATCGTACGGGTCGCTCTCGGGGGTTCCGACGTGTCCCCCGGACAGGGGGCTAAAGAACGATTGCAATGTATCTTGGTCATAAAGTAACTTAGCGGTCAATCGAGTTCGGCGGACCACCAGCCGGACCCTCCCCCTTCAGCACCAGCCCGCCCCATCCGATCAGGAGTCCTGCCATGTCGACCCACACCGCCAAGTCCAAGCGCGTCCGCTTCGCTCCCCTCGCCATCGCGACGAGCATCGCCGCCGCCGCCCTGCTCTCCGTCTCGATGTCCGGCACCCTGTCCGGCTTCGTCGCGAGCATCTCCAACACCGGCAACACCGCCGCGTCCGGCTCGCTCGTCATGGAGGAGAAGTCGACCGGCGCCAGCCCGATCACCTGCCTCAGCACCGACGGCGGCTCGATCAGCACCAACACCGCGACCTGCGCGACCATCAACAAGTTCGGCGGATCGACCACGATGGTCCCCGGCCAGACCGTCACCACCGCGATCACGCTGAAGAACACCGGCACCGTCGCCGCCAACACCTTCACGCTGACCCCCGGCGCCACCTGCTCGCAGAGCACCAACGTCGCGGCCGGCGCCTCCGGCTCCGCGACCGACTTCTGCGGCAAGCTCAACGTCGTGATCACCTCCGGCGGGACCACCGTCTTCACCGGCACCGCCGCGACCCTCGCCGGCTCGGCCGTCAAGACCCTCAACACCGCCCCGGTCACCCCCGGCACCTCCACCCCCTTCTCCATCGCCGTGACCCTCGACTCGTCGGCCACCAACGCCTACCAGGGCCTGTCCGCCTCGCTCCCGCTCACCTGGACCTTCGCGAGCTGATCCCCTCCCCACCCGGCCCGGAGCGACCCCGCGCGACGGGCCGGGTGGGGAGGGGATCAGCTCGCGAAGGTCCAGGTGAGCGGGAGCGAGGCGGACAGGCCCTGGTAGGCGTTGGTGGCCG